>CAIXHI010000286.1 GCA_903919215.1 uncultured Acidimicrobiaceae bacterium | reverse complement strand
CGCCGGACCGCTGCTGACGAACAGAGTGAGCGCGCTGCCCTTCTCCACCGTGGCACCCGCACCAGGATCGGTGCGGATCACCATGCCGGACGGAACGTCCTCATTCGGCTCGGTCTCGGCGACCGCCTTGAAATCCCCGGCTACCTGGTTGAGCGCGATCCCCTGTTCGACACCCGCGAGGACGGGCACCGTCGCGTTCTCGGGGCGCGAGAGGTACCAGGCCAGTGCCCCACCGGCAGCGGCGAGCACGATCAGCGCCACGACGAGCAACTTGCGAATACCGCCCGACGACGACGGCGGCTCGGGGTAGTCGTCGAGGTCTCCACTCTCCACGGGCAGCACCGGTGAGACCTGGGTCAGCAACATGGCCGCCGAGATGTCCGGCAGGTCGACGGCGGTGTCGACGGCGTCCGCGGCGTCGACGGCGAAGGAGGTGGCGCCGATGATCGGCAGCGGAGCCGGGCGCGGCAACTTCTCGGCTGCCTGCACGAGCGCACGACCGAACTCAGCGGCGGTGTAGCGATCGGCGGCAATTGGGCGTCCGGCGCGCTCCAGCACGGCAGCAAGCGGCCCCAGATCAGCGGACACCGGCATCAACTTGTCGACCCTGTTCGCCAGCGTGGCAACCGCCGAGTCGGATTCGAACGGCACGCTGCCCGACAGCGACTCGATCAGCGTGAGGCACAACGAGTAGACGTCGCTCTGCGCCTCGACCGGCAGGTCGGCGGCCCGCTCGGGCGACGCGTAGCGAACTCGATCGTTGTCGCGCGCGTTGGCGCCACCACCGACCGATGCCAGCAACTGGGCGAGGCCGACGTCGAGCAACCGTGCGCGGCGATCGTCGCCGAACACCAACGTGGACGGCCGGACGTCGGCGTGCACCAGGCCGGCGCGATGCACTGCGTCGAGGCCCTTACAGGCATCGAGGCCGACCATCAACGCTTGCGACGGCGCGAGCAGACGGCCACGATCGAGGATGTCGCGCAACGTTCCGCCGGCGACGCGTTCGCTGACCACGAACAGCACCTCGCGCGGACCCCACTGATCCGTGCCGTAGTCGATGATGGTGGCGACGTTGGGATGATCGATACCGGCAGCGATCGCCATGGTGGAGCGGAACTCGCGACGCACCTGCGGAGCGTCGCCGAGATCGGGGTGCACCACTTTGAGCACCACGACCTTCTGCAACTGCTCGTCGAAGGCCTCAAAGGCAGCGACGTCGACTCCGCTGCCGAGGCGCGGACCCAACCGGTAACGACCGGCGACGATTCGGCCTGAGGACTGTGGATTGTTCTGCACCATGGCGACCCCTGAACCTAGCCCCGACGCGGTCGGAGTACATCGCGCGGTGCGAAATCCCGGACGTCGGGCGAGAATGGGCCACGTGCCGATCCGTGTCAGACGACCCCAAACCTCATTGCTCGTCGTCAGCGCCATCATCGCCGTCTGCGTCGTGGGCATGTTTATGGCCCTCGATGCGGCCGTCACCGGCAATGAAGGGTCGAAGCTTCCCTCGGCGATCGAGATGATCGACCCAGTACGCAGCGCCAACCAGATTCCTTCCCAGACCCAGGTCGTGGTCGACCTTCAGGCCGGATACACCGGCGTGCTCGTCATCGACGGTCTGGAACTGCAAACGGTGAACCTCGACGAGCTACGTCAGACCGTCAAGCCGGGTCAGCAGATCGAGCTGCCGCCGACGACGGTGTACGAACCGGGGAACGCGACGCTGACCTTCGATCCATCGGAGGGTTCCAGCATCCCCGAGTTCACCCAGGGCGAGCACGTCATCGAAGTGCTCTACTGGAAGCTCACCGAAGGACGCGGCAAGGCACGCTCGTTCACCTGGAGCTTCAGCGTCTTCTAGGTCGCCGGCGGGAGTTCGCCGGTGGCCAGCAGGTGTTCGAACCCGGCGAGGTCGAGGATCGGGATACCCAGCGCCTCGGCCTTGGTGAGCTTGCTCGCCCCCGGCTCAGCACCCACCACGACGGCGAACGTCTTGGCGCTGACACTGCCCGGACTCTTCCCACCACGATCCTTGATCGCCGCCTCCGCCTGTTCTCGCGAATAGCCCAGGAGTGACCCGGTCACCACCACCGCCTTGCCCGCCAAGTTCTGGGCGAGACGGCTGACCTCCACCCGACCGAACTCGACACCGGCAACGCGCAACTTCTCGACGAACTCACGGTTCGACGGCACAGCGAACCAACGAACGATGCTGGCGGCAATCGTCGGGCCAACACCATCGGTGGTGGCAAGGTCGGCCTCGGACGCCTGCATGATCGCGTCGAGCGTGCCGAACGCGCGTGCCAGCGACTCGCTCGCCGACGGCCCCAACCCCTTGCAACCGAGTGCCGTGAGCACTTTCGGGAGGGGACGTTGTTTCGAGCCCTCGATCGCTGCCAGCAGGTTGTCGGCCTTCGTGTCGCCCCACTTGTCGAGCAACAACAGCTGATCGCGGGTGAGGGAATAGACATCGCCGGCATCGGTGAGCAGGCCCGCGTCGCTGAGCTGGAACACCGTGTTCTCGCCGAGCCCCTCGATGTCCATCGCCCCCCGACCGGAGAAATAGATGATGCGCTGATCGCGCTGGAACGGGCACGACGGCTCGACACAGCGGGTGTCGGCCTCGCCCTCCGGTCGCACGAGTTCGGTCTGCAGCGGGCAGGGACATATCGTCGGAAACTCCCACGGCTGACAACCCGCTGGACGCAACGACAGCACCGGCCCAACCACCTCGGGAATCACATCACCGGCCTTGCGTACCACCACGGTGTCGCCGGGTCGAACGTCCTTGGCGGCCACCTGATCCTGGTTGTGCAGCGTGGCCATTGCCACCGTCGAACCACCGACGAACACTGGCTCGAGCACGGCGAAGGGTGTTGTGCGTCCGGTACGGCCGACCGACACCTGGATATCGCGCAAGATGGTGGTGCGTTCCTCGGGCGGGAACTTGAAGGCGATCGCCCATCGCGGCGCTCGCGAAGTGAAACCCAGCACCTCGCGCTGCGCCAGCGAATCCACCTTCACGACGGCACCGTCGATCTCGTACGGCAACGTATGCCGCTGTTGTTGCCAGTGCTGGCAGAACTGGATCACTTCCGCCAGGGTGCCCACTGCGCGAATCTCCGGATTGACCGGGAACCCCAGCGTGCGGAGGTACTCGAGTGACTGCGAATGATCGGTGAAGTCGGGGCCGCCGACAACCTCGCCGAGTTGGTAGCTCCAGAACGCGAGGCCTCGGCCGGCAGTCACGGACGAATCCTTCTGCCGCAGACTCCCGGCACCTGCGTTGCGCGGGTTCACCGGCACCGGATCAGGTTTGCGACCGGCCGCCACGCGCTCCACGTTCTCGGCTTCCTTGGCGGCCTTCAGCCGTTCGAACGCGGCGAGCGGCAGATACACCTCGCCGCGCACTTCGAGGACGTCGGGCGCTCCGGCGGGCAGCGACTTGGGGACCGCAGCGATAGTGGCGACGTTGGGCGTGACGTCTTCGCCCACCCGACCATCGCCACGTGTTGCGGCCTGCACGAAGCGCCCACTCTCGTAGCGCAGGCTCATCGCCAGACCGTCGATCTTCAACTCGCACACGAACCGCGCCGTCGCGCCGGCCAGACCCTTGGTGACCCGTTCACCCCATGCCTCGAGTTCAGCGACGTCCATCGCGTTGTCCAGGCTGGTCATCGGCACCCGGTGCACGACCTCGTCGAACGATGTGGACAGCGCTCCGGCACCGACCTGCTGTGTGGGCGAATCGGCCGCCGCGAACTCGGGGTGCTCGGCTTCCAGCGCTGCCAGTTCACGCACTAACAGGTCGTAGTCGGCATCGCTGATCTCGGGCGCGTCGAACGCGTAGTAGCGCTGGTTGTGATGCGCGATCTGCGCTCTGAGTTCGAGGATGCGCTGGGCGGGCGTCATGACTTCAGTGTCGCCGAGCGAGCACCGCCACGAAACCTGCCAGCATCAACAACGGCCCAGCAAGGCACAGCATCGCTCCCGCCGAGTACGAGACGTTGAGCGAGGTGGGCACACCGAAGTTCTCGGCGCGTTGCACCATCGACAACAGCAGGTGGAACACCGCGACGGTCAGCACCAGGCCCAGCCCGGCGACCCAGCGCGTCCAGCGGCCGACCGCACACAACACTGCGAGCAGCAACACCCACAATGTGAGGAGCACGGCGAGGTCACGCCGTTCGAGCAACAACGTGATCGTGTTGTGGTCGCTGACCGACCACGCCACTGCGTTGCCGACACCGACCGTGGAGCCCGACAGCGAGCGACCATCCACTTTCACCAACGGCAGATACGCGCCGAGCAAGGACGCGACCGCACCGACAGCGGCAGCGACCGCCCAGCCGTTCAGCGGTCGGCGCGGGCGCGGCGGGGCCTCAGCCATGTGCCGGCCACCGCCGACGCCGAGAGAGAGTGACGATCCCGCCGGCGAGCACCACCAGCGAACTGGCGATCACCAGGTAGATACCCGGCCCCCAGGAGAACAATGCGGACCCGGCGAAATCCTTGAGATCAGAGCTGTTCGAGAACTCACCGAGTGTCGCCAACACGTGAATCGCACCGAACACCACGGAGAGGATCGCGACTGCCAGCACCCGCCGCGCTGCCAGCTGCGCGATGCCGAACCCGAGGGCGAGAATGCCGAAGAACACAAACACACCACCGGTGTTCGTGGTGACCTGCATCTTCTGCGGGTCGAATGTGTCGTCGAACCCATTCACATCTTGGCCCATGATCGTGTACCACGTGAGGAAACAGGCGGCGATGGACAACACCCCGCCGATGATCAGCAACCACGAACCAACTGGCACTGCGGGGCGCGGTGGTTTCTGCGGCGGCGCCACGGTGTAGGGCGAATACCCTTGCGGCGGAACCCCGAACTGCGCTGCCGGCGGCGGAGCGGCGAACGTGGGCGGCGGCGGTGGAAGGTGGGATTCCGTTCCGAAGTCCGTCATGACCTCGGATCGTAGATCACCTGAGGTCAGGCCCCGAGCACCCACCGCGAGGCGATTGCTTGGTCGCGCACGCGACGTCCGACCTCGTCGACGATCGCGTAGACCCGACTGGCAACCGCCGGTGTATGCGAGGCCAGTCCGCACTCGGGGGTGATGATCGCCTGCCGGCGCAACATCGATGGGTCGGCACCGCGTTGCACCAGTTCGCACCACAATGCGGACAGGTGCCGCCAGGGGCGCTCGGCCGAGGTGGTGATCGGGCCAGATGTCGGCACCACACCCCAGGAGATGACGCCGCCATTCTCCAGGAACCGCACGAGGTACCCGGCCGACTCGGCGACCTCGGGTCGCACGGGCACCGACAAGATCGCCGGACCGGCGGCAAGTTGCGACGGAATATCGGCAAAACCGCACACATGGAGACCCGACACGGCCGAAGTCTCGACCGCGGCGAGCGCCCCCGACACGAGGTCGATGGCGGTGTCGGGAGCAAGCGGGAACCCGGGCTGCATCAACTGCGCCATCGCCGGTTCCTCGATGAACACCACCTGACGACTGTCCGGCAATACCAGCGCCACTGCGTCCATCAGGTGCTGCAGTCGGTCGCGCACGCTGCGCACCGCGGTCTCGAACGCTTCGCTCATCGGAACGCCGGCGCGCACCAACGCCATACCAAGCGTCACCGGGCCAACGAACTGCCACTTCACCGGACCGGAGAACCGCGACTCGGCGCGAGCAACGCTGGCATGGGCGAGGAACGTCCGCAGCCCAGTGAAGGCATCGTGCGACAGGTCGGTGACGACCGGCGCCAACGCGTCGATCTTGCGCGGATCGACCGCAATGCTGCCGTACTGGCCAACGGTGATGCCTTCGAGGCCCACCAACGCCTGTGCGATCGCACCCTCGGCGGGTGAACGACGCGGCAGGGAAGGGACCGCTGGCAGCCCCATGTGCTGGAGCGCGAACTCGGCGGCCTCGTCAGCGTCGCGGTGTGGCAGGCCACCGATGCCGGTGGAAATGCCGTTGGAGATGCTGCTCGGAAGACTCGTGGTGATCATCGGGTGCCTCCCTTCGCACTCGTAGTGACGTTCATTCGCTGGATTCAGTGACTCGCTGTGTTCCGACCATCGTTCCACGGCGACCGGCACGGGTACGAAGCGTGCCGACGCGGATGCTTGCGACTCGGGCCTGCCAGATACGTTGGCTTGGTGACCACGAGTTCGACAAATCTGGTGCGGTGCCCGTGAACCTCACCCTCACACCCCGAAGCTCGCTCTGGACGTTGCGGATCAGCATCCTCGCGCTCGCCATCGCGATGAGCGGGGCCATCTCCTCTGTCGGCGAGCACCGACCCACGACGGTCGTGGTCGTTGCCACATCGGCTTTGGCGGTCATGATCGGGGCGGCGATGGTGTCCGTGGTCGTGCCCAGCGCACTCGCACTCACCGTGGTGCGCATCGTCCTTCCCGGCGCAGTTCCCGCCGCAGCGATCACACTCGCGCTCGATGGCGGGCCGTGGTCGGTGGCGGCACTCGGTGTCACCGTGCTCACCGCCGCCGTCGCGCTCGGGGCCGAGACCGGAGAAGCAATGGTGCAGGGGTCGGCCTACGGCGATGAGCGTCGACTACCCCTCAAGGTGCCCGCCGCGCTCCTCCTGCCGATCGTCATCTCCTGGCTCGTGTGGTGTGCCCTCACACTCACTGCCGTGGTGCTCCTCAGCGCCAGTCAGTGGATCACTGGCACGATTGCGTTCGCTCTCGCAGTGCTGCTCACGTTGGCCGTGTTCGGTCGGCTCCACCGCTTCTCGCGACGTTGGCTGGTCATCGTGCCAGCCGGGGTCGTGGTGCACGATGACGTGGTGCTCGGCGAGACGTTGATGGTGCAGTCCCCCAACGTGCGCATGTGTCGCCTGGCGCTCGCCGACACCGGAGCCGCCGACCTCACCGGGCCCAGCGCCGGTCACGCGTTGGAGGTCACCGTGAACGAGATGGTGACGGGAGTCCTCGCGCCTGCTCGCGCTCAGCCCAAGGGCAAGGCGATGCACATGCAGTCGTTCCTCCTCGCCCCCACCCGCCCCGGGCGAGCATTACGGGCCCTCGCCGACGCCAAGCTTCCGGTGGGCTGACCCGCTCAGCCGGCGATCCCGCCACCCAGCACGAACGTGTCGGTGGCTTCGTAGAACACCACGGTCTGCCCTGGGGAGACCCGCCGTTGGGGCTGCGCCCAGCGCACCGTCACACCGTTCGCGGACACCTCCAGCGTTGCGGCCGAAGTGGCGCCGTGAGCGCTGCACTGCACCAGCACAGGTCCGTCCACCGGTTCGTGCGCCCACACAACATCATTCACGCTCATCGACGTCACATCGAGCAGCGACTCGTCACCCACGGTCACGATCGCGTTGGCATGGTCGATGTCGACCACGTAACGCTTCGGCCCACCACCGGGGAGACCAATCCCCCGTCGCTGTCCGAGTGTCACCATTTCCAACGATTCGACCTCACCCAAGGCAGCGCCGTCGGTGGCATCGACCACCTGCGCTCGACGGAACGGGATGCGCGCACCGAGGAATGTCTCGCGCCCGCCGTCGCGGGTGATGAAGCAGACGTCCTGACTGTCGGGTTTGGCTGCTGTGCGCAGCCCGAGCGCCGTGGCTCGCTCGCGCACCTCGGCCTTGGTCATTCCACCGATCGGGAACAACGTGCGGGCCAGCTCGCGCTGCGGCAGCATGTGCACGACATAGCTCTGGTCCTTGGCTGCGTCCTCACCACGGGCGACGTAGTACACACCTTCACGCTGTACGAGGCGGGCGTGGTGCCCGGTCGCCACGGCGTCGAAGCCCAACAGATCCGCGCGCTCGCTGAGCCGGTGGAACTTCAGGTGCCGGTTGCACTCGATGCACGGGTTCGGCGTCAGGCCATCGCGATGGGCAGCGACATACGGCTTGACGACATGCGTGTCGAAGTCCTCGGTGAAGTTGAACACCAGATGATCGATCCCCAGCTGCTGCGCCACGCGTCGAGCGTCGTCGACATCCGCGATCGAGCAACACCCGGTGTCGCTGTCGCCACCCCACAACCGCATGGTGATACCCACCACCTCGTGACCGTCGCGCAACAGCTCCGCTGCGGCGACGGATGAGTCGACGCCGCCGCTGAGCGCGACGAGCACTTTCACGATGCCCTCCCCATCACGATGCCCGCCGCAGTCGACGTACGGACTGCACGACCACCTCGATACCACGGGCAACGTCGGTCTCGGTGCTGGTGGTGCCGAGCGTCAGGCGCAAGGCCCCGCCCGCAAATGAGCGGGGTACGCCCATCGCCGCGAGCACGTGCGATGGTTCCATCGCCCCGGCGGCGCACGCCGATGCCGCACTGGCGCACACAGCCGCTTCATCAAGCAGGAACAACAACGCTTCGTTCTCGATCCCCTCGATGCACAGGTGCGCCGAGCCGACGACCTTCGCGGCACGGGGCACGGTCTCGTGCACATCGGGCAACGCGGCGACGATGCCGTCAACGAGTGCGTCACGCAGCGCACCGATACGCGGAAGTTGCCCGGCTCGTTCGACGTCCGTGAGACGAAGTGCTTCGGCCATCGCCACGATGCCGGCGACATTGTGCGTGCCGCTACGACGCTCACGCTCCTGCCCGCCACCCACCAACAGCGGTTCGAACCGCACACCATCGCGGACGACCAGGACGCCGACGCCCTTGGGCCCACCGAACTTGTGCGCCGACAGCGCCAGCAGATCGACATGCGGTGTGATGGCACGCAGATCGAGCCACGATGCCGCCTGCACCGCATCAGTGTGCAGCACAGCGCGCGGGGCGCGTGCTCGCACCAGTGCCGCGACAGCAGCGATGTCGTTCACCGTGCCGACTTCGTTGTTGACGGTCATCACACTGACCACACCCACCGTCTCGCCGGCTTCGTCCAACGCTGCCGCCAATGCCGCGAGGTCGACGGCACCGGTGGTGGTGGTCGCCACCACCACACCATGCGTGAGGTGCACACACTCGAGCACCGCGTGGTGTTCGGCCGCAGGGCACACGGCAATGGCGCCGGGGCGGCGGGCCAGCGTGCCGCGCACGGCGGTGTTGTCGGCCTCTGTGCCACTGCCGGTGAACACGACTTCGCCCGGGGCACACCCCAGCACGTTCGCGATCACCTCGCGAGCATCGTCGACCACCTTGCGCGCCTCACGAGCGAAGCGATGCGAACCGGACGGGTTGGCGAACTGTTCGCTGAGGTACGGCAGCATGGCCGCGACTGCCTCGACACGCATCGGCGTGGTGGCCGCATGGTCGAGGTAGGTGTGGCCGGGCATACGCCACAGGCTACGAACGGCCCGCCCCCATTCGCTGATCAGTTCCGCATCGCCACAAAGTTGGCCCGCTGATAGCGGCTGATCACGCACAACAAGTACGACTCAGGGTGCACCTGTCGCACACCGTCGTGGCGCAGCACTTCAGCGGCGCGCAGAGCGAGGTCTTCGGCCAGCGCGTAGCGGGCATCGGGGGTGAGGTCGCGGTTATGCATCAGGAACGAGCGGATCACGGTGTACTGCGCGTCGGTCATTGCGGTTGGGTCGATACCGGCGGCGAACGCTTCCATACCTGGCGGCACCGGGAACCACATCGCTGCCGGCAACGCAGTACGGACCGGATCGCGGATCACCACCGTCCCAGCGAGTAGGTCGCCGACGCGCTGATGGCGAGCCGTGCCCAACACGAACAGCACCCCGGTCACCCCGATCGGCGGCAGGTAGCGGTCGACGAGACCGCCCATCATCCGCAGCGCTGCATGACGGAAACGGATCGGCGCGCCCTCGAGCGTCACCGCCCGTAGCCCGAGCGCCCGCTTGCCGATCGTGCGGCCACGCATGAGTGTCTCGGAAGCGAGGGGATAGCCCATCAGCACGACAGCCACGAGGATCGCTGTCGCCAGGTCGGACGACGAGGCGGCAGCCCCAGTCGCGCGCAGCACGACGGCGGCGACGATGAGGATGCCGAACTGCACCAGGAGGTCGAGCAACCCGGCGAACGCTCGCGACGCGACGCCTGCGGTCTCGAGGTCGAGAACCACCGCCTCGGGGGTGACGATGCCGCTCTCCATCGGGCGAGCCGTGGGGCCGTCCATCGGCGAGTACCCTACGCGACCGGTGGACATCGACGCGTTCGTGGCAGGACATCAGGGCGCGTGGTCGCGACTGCAGCAACTGACCGAACAGGCGCGCCACATCCGCCGCATGTCGCCCGACGACCTCGACGAGATGGTGCACCTGTACCAACGCTGCGGCGCCCACCTTGCCCACGCACGTGTCGAGTACGCCGCCGACACGGCCTTGGTCAGCAGACTCACTCTGCTCGTCGCCGATGCACACGGTGTGCTGTACGGGCAACGCGACGCTGAGGTACGGCGCAGCATCGTGCAGTTTGCGACGGTCACGTTTCCGGCCGCGATCCACTCGCTGCGGCGCTTCATCGCTGTCGCTGCGCTGCTGACGTTCCTGCCCTGGGCCGTATTCCAGATCTGGTTGGCGGTGTCGCCCAAGGCCTTCGATGTGGCAATGCCGGCCGCCGCGTCGCAGCAGTACATCAACCAGGACTTCGAGGACTACTACTCGAACCGGCCCTCACAGGATTTCGCCACCGAGGTGTTTCTCAACAACGTGCGCGTCGGGTTCATGGCCTTCGCCGCCGGAATCCTGGTGTGCGTGGTGACGGCCGCGCTGCTCGCGTGGAACGGCGCCAACGGCGGCATGGCCGGCGGCCTGTTCACCCACGTTGGGCAGGCCGACAAGTTCTGGGGGTTGATCTTGCCGCACGGCATGCTCGAGCTCTCCGCCGTCGTCGTCGCAGGAGCGGCAGGTCTCCGGATCGGCTGGGCCGTCATCGACCCCGGCGACCGTCTGCGCGTGCACGCGATCACCGAGGAAGCTCGCCGCGCCGGCAGCGTGCTGGTCGGGTTGGTGGTGGCGTTCCTGCTGGCCGCCACCGTGGAGGGGTTCGTCACCGGCCGCCCGTGGCCCACCTGGCTGCGGGTGGGTATCGGCGTGTTCGCGTTCCTGCTGTTCTGGGGCTGGACGATCGTGTACGTCATCCGCCTGCGACGCTCCGGCGACGCGGACTACACCCCCGACGCCCCCCTGTGACCCCTCGGATTCAGAGGCGGCCGGAGGCCTTGATCTCCAGGTAGGCGTCCACCAACTCCATCGCCAACCGGCCGGGAGCGGCATCGATCACCGTCGCACCCGCCGCCCGCAAGCGGGCGACCGCTCGACTGCGTTGGTGCAGATGGTTCACCGCCGCTGCTTCGCGGAATGCGTCGCCGGCCCACTCGTGTGTGCCACCCGCCGCCCACGCCTGAACCGCCGGATCCTGTACCGCAGCGATCACCACGATGTGACGGCGGGTGAGGATCGCCAGCGCAGGGAGCAACGCCTGCTCGACCGCAGCTTCCACCAGGTCGGTGATGACGATGTACAACGAGCGGCGGCGGAACTTGGCAGCGGCGAAGTTGAACGCATCGTGATACGCGCTCTCGCTGTAGTCGGGTTCCAGCATGAACATTGCCGCAGCGGCGCGGCCAAGCTGCCCCTTGCCGGCAGCCGGCACGAGGATGCTGCGCACCTGCCGGTCGAAGGCCACCATCGCCACACGGTCGCCCACCCGGGTGGCCGCCTGCACCATCGCCAACACCGCGTCCATCCCATGCTCCACCCGCGGCACACCGCCGACCGTGCCCGCCATCACGCGACCGTTGTCCAGCAGTAGCACCACGTTCTGGTTCCGCTCGGTGCGGTACTGCTTGACGATCGGCCGCTGCAGACGCACCGTGGCAGCCCAGTCGATACGACGGAACTCGTCGTCGGGCCGGAAGTCGCGCAGTTGGTCGAACTCCTTACCGCCGCCGCTCGTGCGGATGCTGCGCAACCCGACCTCGAGCACCCGCGGCACCCGCATCCGCCGCTGCACTTCCTCGCGGCTGGGATAGGCGGGCATGACCTGCAGCACACCGGGCACACCCCGCGTCGCCTGACGGCTCACCATCCGCAGCGGCCCCTCGACGCGCACGGTGACATCGTGCAAGGGGAAGCGACCGCGCCTGGTCGGACGCAAATATGTCTGCGCCTTCAGCCGGCCACCGGAGTGCAGCGACGCGCTCACCCGCCGCCGATCGGCCTGCAAGCTGGGCCACAGCGCATCGGTGACCGTGACCCGGGCGAGACGCCGCGACCGGTTGTCGACCTGCCAGTGCAATGCGACCTGCTCGCCCATCGTCACCGTTTCGGCCACAGTGCGCAGCACGTCGATGCGCCGTGGAGCGACGCATACCAGCGTGTCGATGAGCAGCACACACACCAGCCCGATCTCCACCACCACGAGGGCAGCCCAACTGCGGCCCGGCCACGCGAAGAGCGCCAGCCCGGACAGCGCCGCGAGCGCGGCGAACCACACCGTCGGCACCGGGTAGGCGACCCTTGATTTCGTCACGTGGAGATTCACCGACGGACCCGAGACGACACGGTCAGCGCGGCGTCGGGACGGTGGCGAGGATGCCGTCAAGCACAACGTCAGCCGTCGTGCCATCCAACTCGAGTTCCGGCCGCAGGATCACGCGGTGGCGCAGACACGGTTTGGCGACTGCCTTCACCTCGTCCGGAGTCACGAAATCGCGACCGCTCAACCATGCCCACGCCTTCGCCGCGTGCAGCAGCCACGTCGTGCCTCGTGGCGACACCCCCAGCTGCAGCGAGGGCGACTCCCGCGTCGCCCGACACAACGACACGATGTACTGCTGCACCGCCGGTTCGACCCGGATGCGTTGGATCGCCGCCCGGCCGGCCGCCAGATCTGCCGCCGAGGCCACCGCTCGAACACCCGCACCACGGATGTCGTGCGGGTTCATGCCGGCATCGTGCCGCCCCACCATCACCAACTCCTCGGCCTCGCTCGGATAGCGAACCAGCAACTTGAACAGGAACCGGTCGAGCTGTGCCTCCGGGAGCGGATAGGTGCCCTCGTACTCGATCGGGTTCTGCGTCGCGATCACCAGGAAAGGGTCGGGAAGAGCAAGCGTGCGTCCGTCGAAGGTGACCTGACGTTCCTCCATCGCCTCCAACAACGCCGCCTGCGTCTTGGGTGGCGTGCGGTTGATCTCGTCGGCCAACAACAGGTTCGTGAACACCGGCCCTTGGCGAAACTCGAAGGTGAGTCCACTCCCCCGCCGACTGAGTGACGAGCTGCTGACCGATCACGTCGCTCGGCATCAGATCGGGAGTGAACTGCAGCCGGGTGAACTGCATGTCGAACGCTGCGGCAAGGCTCTTGGCGAGCAGTG
>CAIXHI010000285.1 GCA_903919215.1 uncultured Acidimicrobiaceae bacterium | reverse complement strand
GAACACTTCGCTGCTCACGGCGAAGAACTCGGCCGGGCTGCTGAACGCGTAGGGCCGCAGCACGGCATCCGACTCGCGTGCTTCGGTTCGTTCGAACTCGTCGTTCAGTACCTCGCGCCACCCGTCGAGGAATGCGCCGCGCAGCGGTGGCACGCCGTCGGCGTAGCCGTCATTCATATCGATCTTGTGGGCGAACTCATGAATCACCACGTTGTTCCCGTGGTGCGGGTGGCGGCTCTCGAACACCACGGTGTCCCACGAGAGAGCGACCGGTCCGAAGTTGGGCGCGGCCTCGCCGACGATGTCGACGGCGTCGTTCGTGTAGGTGCCCGCGGCAGGTCCGGAGCGCCTCGAGTACGAGGTGGTGGAACTGGGGCGGACGATGATCGCCTTCACCTGCCGGTAGGGCCATGTGTCGTGGGCCAGGATCGGGATGGCCGCGTTGGCCGCAATCGTGACCTTCATTTCCTCGGTGATGGTCAGTCCGCTGACGCCCTCCCACGACTTGGTGCTGACCAGTTCGGCGGTGAGCAGTCGTAATCGCTCGCGATCGTCGGGTGCCAGCAGCGCCGCAATGCCGACGTTGCGGCGCATCACCGCGTCGATCACCTCGGGGGTGATCTCGGGGTCCTGCCGTCGGCGCCACAACACTCCGACAGCATGCCGCGTCTCACCCCGCCTCGCCCGTCACCCCGCCCCGCCGTCACCCGCCCCCGCCGCAGGGTTGCCCTCTGTGTCGCGTCCGACATCACCGTGCATGGTGGTCAGCGCATGACATAGACGGTGGAGGCGGAGCCAGGAGGGCTGGGAATATACCCAATGGGGTATGAGTTGTAGACGTGCGGGCGTCACGAGGGCGGCCACTGACGAAGGAGTGACTGATGGGAAACATGATCGCTGCCGATGACCAGGAGAGCTTCCAGCGTGAAGTGCTGGACTCCACCGTGCCGGTGGTCGTGGACTTCTGGGCGGCCTGGTGCGGCCCGTGCCGCATGGTGGCCCCCGAACTCGAGGCGCTGAACGAGCAATACGGCGGAGCCATCAAGGTGGTCAAGGTCGATGTCGACGCCAACCAAGTTGCCGCAGCCGCCTATGGCGTGCGCAGTATCCCGATGATCGGACTGTTCGAAGCGGGCAAGATGACCAAGCAGACGGTCGGCGCTCGCCCGCGGCATGCGATCGAGTCTGAACTCGGCCTGACCCGGTTCAAGGTCTGAAATGTCTGACGCCGCGCCGCTGACAGCGCAAGAAATGTGGGAGCAGCGCTATGCCACTCCCGGGTACGTGTACGGCACCGAGCCGAACACGTACCTGCGCGACAACATGGCCGCGATTCCCATGGGCGTGGTGCTCTGCGTTGCCGAGGGTGAAGGTCGCAACTCGGTGTTCCTTGCAGCCTCAGGGCGCGAGGTGCACAGCGCAGATCTCTCCGCCGCCGGCGTCGCCAAGACGTTGGCGCTCGCCGCTGAACGTGGCGTGACGGTGCACGCCATCCAGGCAGATCTCGCCGTGCAGGACATCGGCGTCGGCCGCTGGGATGCCGTTGTGTCGGTGTTCGCGCACATGCCACCCGCAGTGCGCATCGACCTGCACCGGCGTGTCGTGGAGTCGTTGCGGCCGGGCGGCGTGCTGGTGCTGGAGGCGTACACGCCCGATCAGATCGGCCGCGGCACCGGTGGCCCGGCAATCCCGGAGATGACGATGACGCTCGCCGGCCTGGCCGAGGAACTGGCCGGCCTGGAGTTCGTGCACGCTCAGGAGTTGTTGCGTGAGGTGCACGAGGGCCCCGGCCACACCGGCGTTGGTGCAGTCGTGCAGGTCATCGCTCGTAAACCTGAGTAGGCCTCAGCGCTCTGAGCGGGCGAGGTCGACGAATGCCTGCGCTGCGGGCGACAGATGGGTCCCGCGGTGCAGCAGGCCGACACGACGGCCGAGCTTTGGTTGCAATGTGCGCACCTGCGCGCCGCGACGTGCTGCCTCGTCAGCCAATGACCGTGGCAGGAGCGCGGCACCAGCGCCAGCGAGGACGAGTGGCACGATGGCCTCGCGAGACGCCATCTCGACGGCAATCTGCGCTGTCCGACCGTCGCGTGCGAGCGCGTGGTCGAGCACTCGGCGGATGGACGTGCCGATTGGACTGGCCACGAGCGGCAACCCGGCGAGCACGCGCATGGTGACCGGCCCATCGGGTAGTTCGGTGGCGGGTGGAAGCACCACGACGATCTCCTGCCGGAACAGTTCGACGCGCATGAGGCCCGTGCCGCCCGTGGTGAGATCGCAGACGCCGATCTCGGCGCGCCCCGATCGCACCATGCGCTCGAGGTCGACAGGGTCCTCTGGTTCGTGCACGCGCACAGTGATGCCCGGGTGCTGTGTGCGGAACAGACCCACCAGCTGAGCGACCGGGTCGACGGCAAGTGTGGGCAGTGCCACGAGATCGAGTGTTCCGGTGCGGAGCTCCGTCACGGCGGCGACGGTGCTGGCGAGTTCGGCCATGTCGCGCACCACTTGCCGCGCCCCCTCGATGACCGCGCGGCCAGCGACGGTGGGCTCGCTACTGCGACCGAGACGAGTGAACAGATCAACTCCCAGCTCGCGCTCCAGCGTGCGGATGCCATGCGAGAGCGACGGCTGCGAGACGTGCACCGCTCGGGCGGCACCGGTGAACGAACCGTGATCAGCCACGGCGATGGCGTATTCGAGCTGTCGTAGATCCATAGACAGTAACTATGACTGGTATCCCATCTCTCTGCTAGCGCAATGGCAGTTGATGGCGCAGGATGGTGCTCGTGCAGGTTCAGGATCAGATCGCGTGAGCCTGTTCCTCGCCGCGCTCACGGGTGTGGCGATCGGTTTCCTCAGCGGGTTGATGGGCAAGGGCGGCTCGGCGATTGCGACACCGTTGCTGCATGCGATCGGGTTTCCGGCGATCATTGCAGTTGCCTCGCCACTGCCGGCCACGGTGCCGTCGACGATGATCGCCAGCTACGCCTACTCCAAGCAGCGCCTCGTCGATTGGCGAGTCGTGCGGTGGAGTATCTGCTGTGGTGTTCCGGCGACGGCGTTGGGTGCGTTGACGACCCGCTGGGTCGATGGCGGCATCCTCGTGCGGGCCACCGATGTGGTGCTCATCGCACTCGGGCTGCGATTACTGGTGGCCGCCTATCGGCCAAGTCAGCCGACGAATGAGTCGGCGATCGTGCCGGCGTGGGAGCTATTCGTTGTCGCGACCTTGGCCGGGGTGATCTCCGGGTTGTTGGCGAACAGTGGCGGGTTCCTGCTCGCCCCGTTGTTCATCACCGCACTGAAGTTGCCGATCAAGTCGGCCTTGGCAAGTTCGCTCGCGGTGTCGTCAGTGTTGGCGATCCCGGGCACGATCGTGCATGCATCGCTCGGTCACATCAACTGGACGCTGGTGCTCGTGTTCGGCTCCACGTCAGTGCCGCTGGCGTTCTTGGGGGCGCGCACTGCTATGCGGATCGCCGCCCACCGACTGGAACGTGGCTACGGCGTGATGCTCGTGGTGATGGGTGCGGTGTTCCTGGTCATTGCCTGAGCGACGCGGCTGGGAGTTCGAACCAGCGCAGGTGCTCGAACTCGGCGGACAGCGTGTGATGCACGCCGTGCTCAGCCCACTCCGGGGCGTCAGCGAACACCGTGCGAGCATGATCAAGATAGGCGAGCAGATCGGACTCCGGAGCGCGCACCTGGTCGATCGGCGGTCGCACCATCTCACCGGTCTGCAGGTTGTACGACACCTGATCGAGACGCAGCGGTGGCTCGACGGGGCCGAGGTGATGACGCCACAATCCGCTGGTCGGATCGAAGCGGTAGTCGGGGAGCAGCTTCCATCCGTGTGTGGCCACGAGGT
>CAIXHI010000284.1 GCA_903919215.1 uncultured Acidimicrobiaceae bacterium | reverse complement strand
GTTCTCCCAGGGGACCAGGTGGTCGGCGTCGCACCAGGGTGCGGGGATGTGGCAGCCGGTCCAGCGGCAGCCGCCGTCGCGGGCGAGTAGCGCCTTGTATTGGGCGTCGGTGGCGTAACGCACCTCTCGCCCGAGGTTCAGGACGTGTGATCCGGCGAGCAGCACGCGTTGCAGGTTGGCGTGTTCGGCCATGTGCCGTACGACGTGTGCGGGGATCCGTTCTCCGTGTGCGGTGACACCCGGTTCGTCGGTGCGACCGGCGAAGGAGTCGGCGTTGATGGTGATCAGGATCGTGGGCTTCTCGCGTCCACCGACCACCTGCCCTTTGGCGTAGGCGTCGCACAACATGACGAGCCCGTCGGCCAAGCGTTGTTCGGTGGTGCGGTCGTCGCCTTCGGAGGGTTTGCCGGCGACGTGGGAGATGGAGTTGAGGAACTGTCGGTTGGCGAGCACGGGTAACACGACGGTGGTGGTGACCATCCCGTCGACCGGTCGGCCCGAACGCACAGCCCGTTTGTGGTGGCAGCGTTCTTGGAACTGTTCGGGTGTTTCGTTGCGGTGGGTGTCGCGCCATTTCTCGGCAGCGTCCTTCGCGTCGCGTGGGCCGGCACCTTTGACCGCGTCGAGCAACGCGGACACGTCGGCGCCGTCGGGTGGGTTGGTGACCGCGTCGAACAGCGACTCCGCTGCGGCAGCACTGATGTCGCCGTTGTCGACCGCGTCTTTCAACTCGGGCGAGGCAGTGAACGCTTCGCCCAACCGGACGCGTGAGGCCGCGTCGCCGTACGAGGTGTTGGTGCGCCCGGCCAACCAGTCGGCCATGTTGCGTGCCCCGGAGCCTTCCCACACGCGCTGGCGGTCGGCCTCGGCCACGACCACTGCGTGCAAGGCGCGGACCCGATCGAGGTGTTGTTGCAACCCCAACGCACCCAACGCCAACGCCTCGCGCGACAGCGAGTGTGCGTTGGTCATCGCGACTGCTGCTGCGCCGAGTTCGAGGAGTTCGAGAGCGTCTTGCATACTTCCCGTATTATCGAACACCAGTTCGTTCCACAACCTGGGAAGAAGATTTGTTTCGCCCCTGAGCTGACGCTGAGCTGACGCTGGCAACACCGTGCGAGATCGGCGCGCCTCGCCGCTCAGTGCTCGGCGCGGCGTGCTGCCATCTGCACGAAGCGGGGCAGGGTGGAGATGTTGTTCGGCGTGTGCGCGAAGTCGGAGAGTTCCTTCACCAGCGCCGCGACCTCGTGGTCCTCGGCGAGTTGATGCGTTCGCACCGGTCCGGCGATGGCCCCCATCGTCAGTGCATGAATCATCTGGTCACGCGGCTCGCGCAGCAAGGGTTGCACCATGTCGACGTGTACGTCGACGGCGCCGAGCGCCGCTGCCATGGCGCCGAAGCTGGCAGCGACCCACGGGCTGGCCCCGCTCGCGGTGGCAGCTGCCACATACAGGTCGCGGTAGCGCTGGAGCGCAGCGCTCGGCGGAGCGTTCCAGCCGCCGCCAACTTCCACGTCTTCGATCAGCAGCGTTCCGCCCGGCTTCAGGCCGCTCAGCAATGCCTCCATGGCGGCTGCTGGGTCGGGGAGGTGGCTCAGCAGACAGCGCGCGTACACCACGTCAAAACCCTCGAGCCCGGAGGTGCCAACCTCTGTGATGTCAGCTGCCCGGAACTCGACGTTCGACGAAGTGCCGGCGCGCTGAGTGGCGAAGGCGATCACCTCGGGATTGACGTCGATGCCGGTCACGTTCAGACCAGTGGCAGCCACCCTGGTGGAGACATCGCCGCTGCCGCACCCGACGTCGAGGAAGCGCGCGCCGGGTTCGAAGCCCTGCCGCTGGAGGAAGACCTCGGTGGCCGGCCAGCACACCCTGGCCAGGGTGTCGAGCCGGTGAGCTGCTTCGCTCCCGGACTGGATGATGTAGGTCGCATCAGTGGCCACCGGCGGACAGTAACTGATCGCCCATCTGTGGTTTCAACTGTGCGCGACGGGCAGACCCTTCAGCGCGGAGTGAGCACGCGGCGGATCTGCGTGTGTTCCTGCTGGAAGCCAGCGCTCTCCCAGAAGCTCAGCGCCCGGCTGTCGCCAGTGGCCACGTAGCTCTCCACCGATGCGCATCCGCGCTCGGCGCACCATCCAATTCCGGTGTCGGTGGGCGCGAAAGCGGTCCAGAACCCATAGTTTCCGACGCTATTCGCTGATTAACAGTTTCCGTGAGGTACTGTGACCGAATGTCTGTTCCCGCTGGTCACACAGTAACTCCAGGTGCGGCAGAGGCCGCGTCGACTAAACGGAGTTTCCATCTCGGAATGCGTTGGAAGCTCGTGCTTGGCTTTGGCGCCGCGATCACTGTCGTGTTCGTCGTGGTGGCCGGATGGATCCTCCGCTTCTCCACCGACAGCGCTACCACACGCCTCAAGAACACCCTGGTTGATCTGGCTGAGGGTGGATCGAAGACCATCGACCTGGACAACTTCTCCCAGCTGCTGACTCTGTCCGGGAAGCCTGCAGTCGGCGAGACGTACCCGGCCAACGCTGGGTTTCTCGCCGGAACGATCGCCACCGCGGACAGCACGTGGCCGACCGACGCGGCCTACTGGCAGCATGTGGGCGAGATGCGCAATATTCGCCTCACCAACCCTGATGCATCTCCCTACACGCTCGCAGTCACGGCAGACGGTGAGCTCCGCTTCATCGGTCAGTGGGGTGCGTACGGGTACACCAACTCCAGTAATTGTCTCGACGCCGCCGGAAAGCCGGGCGACGATCCGTGTGGAGCAGGTTTTCTGCTGAGTGCCTCCGAGGTGTACGGCACCGTGCCGAGCTATGTCACCGACGGTCTCCTGCGCACGACGGAACAACCGGCCTACAAAGACTCGTTGGACACCTGGATCTCGGTGTACACACCGATCAAGGACACGGCCGGCAAAACGTTGGGTGCGGTGGG
>CAIXHI010000283.1 GCA_903919215.1 uncultured Acidimicrobiaceae bacterium | reverse complement strand
CCCGCTGGGCGTGGGTCGCCGCGAGATGACCGAGTGCGAGGGTGGCGGCCAAGGACACGATGAGCGCGGACTCGGTCTGGTGGGCCGCGAGGATCGAGCCGACGATCGTGAACGCGATGGCTGCGGTGCACACCCAGCGTCGTGGTAGTTGCAGCAGTGCGTCGTGTGCTCCGGCGAAACCGAGGCTGCCGCCCACATAGGCCAGCAGCAGTGCGGCGCAGGTCAACCAGGTGGGTGTGCCCAGCGGCGCAATGATTCCGAGGCCCGCTGGATCGGGCCACTGGTTGCCGATGACGGCATGCCACGCTGCCGCCAGCGCCAACGGAGCGATGAGCAGGATCAGCCCGGTGCAGCGGCGCAGCAGCGTTGGTGCGTTCGGCGCAAGACGGGTGCCGAGCCAGCCTGCGGCGGCGACCAGCATCAGCGGAGGAAGGGTCGAGGCGGCCCATATCTCACCGACCGACGACGTCCACAGTGCGCTCCGGGCCACGAGGACGAATGGCCACAGCACCGCAGCCGACAAGGCGAACAGCACGGCCTCGCGCTGCAGGTGGGCGGATGTGGGCGAGACGGTGTCGGTCATAGAGCAGGAAGACAGCGTCGGTAAGACTAGGTTGTCGGCGTGTCGAGTCACGCCATCGGTGCCCTTCGCGATTCACTTCGTCGTCCATCGCGCCGCACGGTGATCGTCGCCGCGACGAGCGTCGTAGCCGTCGGGTGGTACCTGTGGCCTGCCGTGCAGAACGACCACAGTGCGGTTGCTGTGATCACCGACGGCTCGTGGTCTGCGATCACGGATCACGTCACCACTGAGGTGCGCGTGCGCGGCCGTGCTGTCAGCGACCTTGGCACCGTGAGCGACTGGTGCGCCTTGGCCGCGAGTGTGCCCTCGTTGACGATCGACGCGGACGTCGGCTTCGTGGTGATTGCCATCGACACGCGAGGCGACTGTGCCGGCGACCCAGAGGTCGCTGCCCTCCGCGCGATCAGCGATCGTTCATTGGCCCCTGTGGTCGTGCTCGACGCTGCTGCGTCAGCGCCCTCGGCCGATGTGCGTACCGTTCCGATCGAGCAACTACTCGGATCTGCCGACACACGTGCAATGTCGTGTCAGTGGTGGGAGGACTGTCCGCAGAGCGGTCGCGTCGACGTGCGCAACGCTGATGGTTCGCTCACCGACCTCGGCGCCGATCGTGTGGCGCGAATGGTGGCCTCGGCCATCGGCTAGGTACAGCTAGGAGCAGGTACCGGCCGGGTTATTGAAGCGCGGTTCGCTCGTCCAGGTGCCGCCGGCCCAGTCGGCGGCCGGGGCGGGCGTGACGCCAGCGAACAGGTCGGCGAACTGGTAGACCAGCCAGTTGCCGAGCAGGGCGCTGCCCTGCGGGCAGACGTGCACACCGTCCTTCTTGCGGTCGGGCACGCCATCGCCGGTGATGTCGTACGCGAATGTTCCCCACAGCTGCTGATTGGCGTCGAGCACGAACACATCGTTCGGCCGCGTGTGCTTCAGTTCCTGGGCCAGGCTCAACATGTAGGCGTAGTCGGTGGTCACCTTGGCCGGGTCGCCGGGGGGCATTGTCACGAACACCAGCGCGGCCCCGCTGCCGAGGACGGCGTCGGTGTAGGTGGTGAACGCGACCCGTTGTTCGGCCTCGGGGAAGTCGCTGTCCCAGCCGGAGAACTGCAGCATCACCACGTCGGGATG
>CAIXHI010000282.1 GCA_903919215.1 uncultured Acidimicrobiaceae bacterium | reverse complement strand
TCCGCCGACCAGGAACTGATCGATCGCCTCGCGGCGTTGGACCGTCACTATCGGAACCTCCTCGTCGAACTGCCAGTCACCGTCATGGTGGCTCGCGCCGATCGCGACGAGCTCGAGTTCGTCAGCCCCAACGCAGCAGAATTGACCGGTCGGCCGCTGAGCGAAGTCAGCACCCGGACGAGCGTGCGAGCGATTGTTCACCCCGACGACCGTGCCCAACTGGATCAGATCGCGACTGTGCTGATCGGCGCCAGCGATGCTGAGGTGTTGGGCCGGATTGTGCGGCCCGATGGCTCGGAGCGGTGGGTCGAGGCCCGCTCCGTACTGACCGACGTCGGCGCTGATGGAGTCCGTCGGTCCATGCTCACCATGCTCGATGTGACCGAGCACCGCGCTGCTGAGCAGAAAGCTCAGCAGAGCGAGCGGCTCGAGGGGCTCGCCCGAACGGCCGGTGCGTTCGCCCATCAGTTCAGCAGCCTGCTGCAGGTCATCGGCGGCAACCTGGAGCGGCTGCAACGCTCTCTGGAGACGCCGAACGACGCCCTCATTCAGAGCCTTGCGGCGATTGCTCGTGCGGGCTCGTTGGTGAATGGGCTGATGTCGTTCGCCAGTGGCCGACCGGGTGCAATCGAACCCGTGTCGATCCCGGAGATGTGTCAGAGCATGCACACGGTGTTGCGCGACCGTCTTGCACAGGCGGTGGCTCTCAGCATCGACATCGCGGACGCGATCCCAGAGGTGCTGATCGCCCCTGAAGCGTTGAGCGTCGTGATGCTGGAAATGCTGGACAACGCTGCCGCCTCGATCACCGGCAGCGGTTCGATCCACATCGAGGTACGTGAATGCCCGGAGGCGAACTGCCACTTGGCGCATCGCACCGAACCTCGCCGCTGGGTTCGCATCGCCGTCACCGACGACGGTTGCGGTATCGAAGCCGACCGCCTACCCAAGGTCTGGGAGCCGTTCCACACCTCGCGCACCGGCGTTGCCGCACGTGGCGCGGGGCTCGGTCTGTCGATGGTGCACGGTGTGATTCACCAGTACGACGGACACCTCGCCCTGGCCAGCAGCCCGAACAAGGGCACGACCGTCTCGCTGTACCTGCCTGCCGCCGACGGCTGAACGCCTCACCGCCGGCCGCGCCGAGCGTTCGGTCAGATCGGGGTCATTGTTCGGTTACTGTGTCGAAATGGCTTTCGATCGTGACGTCACAGAGCTGTGACCGAAGCGTCCGCTGGGCCTCTGCACCTGCTCGGTCAGCTCGATGCCAGCGTTGCCTTGCTTCGCCCGTTGGTGAGCGAGTCGAACACTGTCGTCGATGCCCATGTGGTGTGGGCCAACGCGAAGGCCGAGTCGGTGTGGGGGAGTCGCGTCGGAGCGCTGGCCAGCGCCGTGTGCCCCGACTTCGACGAGTGGATTGCTGCTGCGAATACTGCGTGGCGTGGCACATCGGTGAGGCGCTTGATCGAAACTGATCATGGTCGGGTTGGGTGGACGCGTGCGGTGTCCAGTGTGAGCCGAATCGACGGTCATCTCGCCGAGGTCACCACGGATCGTTCGGCCGACCAGGAACTGATCGATCGCCTCGCGGCGTTGGACCGTCACTATCGGAACCTCCTCGCCGAACTGCCGGTCACCGTGGTGGTTGCTCGGCCTGATCGCGACGAGTTCGAGTTTCTCAGCCCCAACGCAACGGAGTTGACCGGTCGGCCGATGGGTGACATCGATCGGCGTTCAACGTTTCGAGCACTCCTTCACCCTGACGATCGACCCCACTTGGATGCGGTCGCCTCGTTGCTGCCCAAGGGTGGCGAAGCCGATATCCCTGGCCGCATCATTCGCCCCGACGGTTCCGAACGCCGAGTCGATGCCCGTGCCGTGCTCACTGGCACCAGCCATGACCGAGATCGTCGAATCCTGATCACCATGCTCGATGTGACGGAGCGCCACGCCACGGAGCTGAAAGCGCAGCAGAGCGAGCGGCTCGAGGGGCTGGCCCGCACGGCTGGTTTGTTCGCCCATCAGTTCAGCAGCCTGTTACAGGTCATTGGTGGCAACCTCGAACACATGGAACGCGCGACAGAGGGTCCGAACGATCCGCTCACTCAGAGTCTCGCCGCGATCGCTCGTGCGGGCTTGTTGGTAAGTGGGCTGATGGCGTTCGCCAGTGGCCAGCCGGGCGCCGTCGAACCCGTCTCGATCCCGGACGTACTTCACAACGTGGACGCCATGTTGCGTAGCGGTCTTCCGGCAGCGGCGGGCCTCAGCATTGACATCGCCGATGGCGTTCCAGATGTGCTGATGGCTGCCGAAGCATTGCGCGTGGTGGTGTTCAAGATCATTCACAACGCTGCTGCATCACTCCCGGAGGGTGGTTCGGTGCACATCGACGTGCGCGCATGTGCGGAGGCGCGATGCCATTTGTCGCATCGACCCGAGCCGGGTCACTGGGTGCGCATCGCGGTTACCGACAACGGCTACGGGATCACTGCCGACCGCCTCAACCAGGTGTGGGAGCCGTTCAACACCTCACTCGTCGGCACCGATGCGCTCGGCGCTGGCCTCGGTCTGTCGATTGTGCACGGCGTGCTCCACCAATACGACGGGCACCTCACCCTGGACAGCAGTCCGAGCGGTACCACTGTCTCGCTGTACCTGCCTGCCGCCGACGGCTGAGCGCCGCGACGCCAACCGGGTCGGCTGGGTTCAGAAGTAGCCGTCGACGTCGACGACGAACTGGGTGGGTGCGTTGGTGTAGAGGCACACCTTGCCGGCGGTGCCGATCTTGGCGATGACGGCGTTGGGGATGATTTGTCCGGCGGTGTAGTTGAGGTTGGAGGCGGTGGGTTG
>CAIXHI010000281.1 GCA_903919215.1 uncultured Acidimicrobiaceae bacterium | reverse complement strand
TTGAAGGGCGGCACCAGGCCCGCGTGATGGGCGGCGATGCCGGCGTCCATCTGGGCGAGGAACTGCGCGTAGCCGAGGATCGCCAGGTCTGCCGGATCCATCGCCCCCAGGCGGGCGTCGGCGATCTGGCGGATGCGATCGCTCTCATCAGCGGTCGTGAGGCGGAGTCCGGCGGCGCTGGTGGCCCGCGCCGCCTCGTCGCATTGGTTGCGACTGAAGATGAAGAAGATCGCCGGAAGCATCCCCTGGCGGTCGAGCAGTTCGACCGTTTCCAGACGCGACGGTGTGAACAGGCGCCGCTTGGACTGCGGCTTACCCTGGCGGGCGCGGTCGTTGCGTCCGGAACGAGCGGCTTCGGCATCGAGTCGGATGGCGTCGTTGTTCGGTCGACCGCCCACCAGCACGGGCATCAGATGCAGTCGGTCGTGGGTACGGTCGCCCACCAGATACAGGTTGTCAAGACGCACCGGGCGCCGGTCTTCGAGAATCGCACGTGTGGCGCCACGTACGGTGGTGATCCACTCGGCCAGCTCAGACGCATTGCTGACCGTCGCCGAGAGGCACACGAGCTTCACCGAGGTGTCGAGGTGGATGATCACTTCCTCCCACACCGGACCCCGGTAGGTGTCTTGTAGAAAGTGCACTTCGTCGAGCACCACCGTGGCCAGACGGTGCAACGCAGGGCTGCGGGCGTAGATCATGTTGCGCAGCACCTCAGTGGTCATCACCACCACAGGGGCGTCGGCGTTGATGTTGTTATCGCCCGTGAGCAGACCCACCATGTGCGGTCCGAGACGCTGGGCGAGATCGTGGTATTTCTGGTTCGACAGGGCCTTGATCGGGGCCGTGTAGAACGTGCGCATCCCGTCGGCGATTGCCGCGTCGATCGCGTACTCGGCGACCACGGTCTTACCGCTGCCGGTCGGTGCCGCGACTAACACCGACTCGCCGTTGTCCAGCGCGTCGAGAGCACGCAACTGGAAGTCGTCGAGCGGGAACGGGTAGTGGGCGATCAGTTCGGCCCGGTCGTCGCGCACGTCCCTATCGTGTCAGGCCGCAGCCGCTTCGCGAGCGCGTTTGCGCCTCTGGGCGATCTTTCCGATGATGATCGAGATCCCGTAGAAGATCGTCATCGGGCCAGCGAGGGCCATCATCGAGTACGGGTCGCCGCTCGGGGTGATGACCGCAGCGATGACGAAGATGATCACAATCGCGTAGCGCCACTGCTTGATCAAGGTCTGCGGTGTCAGCACGCCGACGAGTTGCAGGAACACCAGCAGGACAGGGAACTCGAAGGTGATGCCAAAGGCCGCGACCATCAACCCGAACAGGCTGACGTACTTGCTGACCTGGAAGTTCGCCTGCACATCGCTGCCGGCCCACGAGATCAGAAAGTCGAGCGCCGGTGACAACGTCCAGTACGCGACAGCGGCACCGAGCAGGAACAACAGCACCGAAGAGACGATGAACGGGACGGCATAGTTCTTCTCCTTCTGGTGCAGCGCCGGCACGATGAAGCGCCAGATCTGCCAGAGGATCACGGGAAGGGCGAGGATGATCCCGCCGTAGGTGCAGATCGTGAGCCGCGTGGTGAACCCTTCGAGCGGTCCGATGAACTGCAGATTGCCGCACGTGATCTTGGTGTTGTTCTTACACAGGTCGACGTACGGCTGACGCATGAAATTCAGCACCTGGTCGTAGAACGCCAGCAGCACGATGATGCCGATCACGACGGCGAGCAGTGAGCGGATAATGCGAGTGCGCAACTCCGCCAGGTGCTGTGTCAGCGTCATCCGGTCATCGGGGGTCTTCATGTCCGGCGTGTCGGCCGTACTGGTGAAGGGGAGCTTCATTCGGCTGCGTCCTCAGGCGTGGATTCGGCCTGAGCCTCGGCGTCGCGGCGGCGGGCTCGCGGGTCACCGAAGTTCAACGTGGCCTCCCGCTGTTCCGCGGCGGGGCGCGGAGCGATCTCGCTCACGGCAGGTTGTGGGCGGGCGGCGGGAGCGGTGGGAGCGGCGGCTGGATCATCTCCATCGAAGTTGGCTGCCTGGCGCAGCACATCGGCCGGGTTTTCCACACCGTCGAGGTTCGCCGCCTGGCGGATGGCATCAGCAGTGCCGCGCAGCTCGCGCATCGGCTCGTCGAGCACAGACCGCAGTTCGCCCTGGAAACCGCCGGCGACCTTCTTGAACTCGGCATAGGTCTTGGTGAACTTGCGAATGGCGTCGGGAAGCTTCTCGGGTCCGAGCACCAAAAGAGCGATGAGCAGCAAGAAGACGAGTTCGCTGCCCTGGATGTTGAACACGTCGAGAGTCTACGAGAACGGAGTCCTGAGCGGTGCGTCGTAGAGGGTCGCGTGTCATCATCGCGGGGTGCAACAGCGACCGCCCACTCAGCTGCCCGCTCCGATCGGTTTCGCCCATCGCGGGGCACGGGCCTACGCACCGGAGAACACGCTCGAGTCGTTCCGATTGGCGCTGCAACAAGGTGCCACCGGCCTCGAGAGCGATGTGTGGGTCACGGCCGACGGTGTTCCTGTGCTCGACCACGACGGCATCGTGCGTCGTTCGTTCGGCCGAGGAAAGCCGATCGCCGGTGTCCGCCGCTCTGAGTTGCCAGAACACATCCCGTCGCTGGCCGAACTGCTCGATCAGTGCGGCACGGAGTTCGACCTGTCGCTCGATCTGAAAGACCCCGCTAGCGGCCAGCGCGTGGTCGACATCGTCAGCGAAGTCGCACCGCAGATGTTGACCAAAGTGTGGCTATGCGCACCAGTGTGGGAGACGCTTCTGCCGCTCCGAGGCACCGGTGTGCGCCTCGTCGACAGCACTCGGCTGGGCAAGCTGAAGGATGGTCCTGAACGCCGGGCAGCGACGCTCCACCAGCACGGCATCGACGCGATCAACTTGCATCACAGCGACTGGAACGGTGGTCTGGTGGCGCTGTTCCATCGCTTCGAACGAGTGGCGTTCGGATGGGACACGCAGGAGCCGCGCATCATCGCCATGGCGCTCCACATGGGCCTCGACGGTGTGTATTGCGACAGTCCTGACCAAATGATGGCGGTCTTCGCTGAAATGCTGGGCAACACGCCGCCCGCAACCGCCAGCGACGCCTAGAGCCAACGCCAGTCGCCGTAGGGCCAGATCACGACGAACGCACGGCCGATGACGTCGCTGTACGAAATCGGACCGAGATCTCGGCTGTCCTTGGACCCGCCGCGGTTGTCGCCCATCACGAAGACCGTGTCGGCGGGAATCGTGAGCGGAACCTGTTCGCCGCCGCAGTTGGTCGGGGTGACGACCTGCGGGTCGAGATAGGGCTCGGTAACGGTTCGACCGTCCACGTAGAGCACGCACGAGCGATACTCCACGGTCTCGCCGGGCAGCGCGACTACTCGCTTGATGAGATCGCGCTCGCCGACGCTCTCGAGCGTCTTGAGCACCACGACGTCGCCGCGGCGCGGGTCATGCATGCGATAGCTGAGCTTGTTCACCAGCACACGGTCGCCGTCGTGCAGGGTGCTGTACATCGACGACCCGGACACGGCGAACTGCTGCAACACGAACTGGCGCACCACCAGCGCTGCCGTGACGGCG
>CAIXHI010000280.1 GCA_903919215.1 uncultured Acidimicrobiaceae bacterium | reverse complement strand
TCACGTGCATGAGTTCGGCTGCGGCGGCGACATCCACGCGGGTGACCTCGGCGTCGCCGAGCACACCGAACGCAACCACGACCAGATCGAGGTCGCCGTGACGTTCAGCGATGGAGTCGATGACGCCCTGATGCGACGCCGTGTCGGCGCCGTCGAACTCCACGACCTCGACCGTGAGGCCCTCGCGCTGCAGCGTTGCCGCCACCAGCTGCCCCTTGGCCACGTGGCGACATGCCAGCACGACGGTGCGGGTGAACGGCTGGATGGCCGCCTTCACCACTGCGACGCCGATCTCACTGTTGCCACCGAGCAACACGATCGTTTGGGCTTCGCCCACTGCATTGTTCACGAAGATCCTCCTGGTGCGGTCAGTTGCAGACGGCGAGCGAGGTCGCTCTGCCAGCGGCCATCGGGATCAACCCGGCGCTGGACAGCCTGCCATTCGGCCAGGCGCGGGTAGCCGGCGCGGATCATCTCCGGCGTCGTCACCCCGTCCTTGGCCAAGTAATGGCGCCCGCCGACAGCGAGCACCATGCGATCGAGTTCGTGCAACAACGGTCCCAGCGAGTTGATCGCGCCGGGTACGTCGAGTGCCAACGTCCAGCCCGGTGTCGGGAAACTCAGCGGTGCCGGATTGGCCGCGCCGAAGCGCTTCAGTACGGCGAGAAAGCTGGTGACCCCAGCGGTGGAGATGCGTTCGATGATCGCCCGCATCGTCTCCTCCTCACCGAAGGGCACCACGAACTGGTATTGCACCAGACCGTGCGTGCCGTACAGCAGGTTCCACTTGGCGAGCATGTCGAGTGGGTGGAAGAACGCGGCGATCGACTGCACTTCATCGACACGCTCGACCGGCGCCTTGCGGAACCACAGTTCGTTGAACGCCGCCACGCTGAGCTTGTTGAGCAGACCCTGCGGCGGGATGACCGGGGGCACCGACGCCAGCACCTTGGGCGCATAGGCCGTCGGGTCGAGTGCGGCGCGTCCCTCCAGCGCGTCGAGCGGGGCGTGGTCGCCGCGAGTCAGCACGCTGCGACCGAGGCTGCTACCTCGAGCCATCAGGTCGATCCAGGCGACGCTGTAGCGATAGCGATCATCGCCCTCGGCCATCGCCGCGAACAGCGCCTCGAGGTTGGGGATGCGGTTCGTATCGACCGTCATCATGCTCGTGTCGATCGCCAACAGGCGGAACGTTGCCGACATGATGATGCCGGTGAGACCCTGACCTCCGACCGTTGCCCAGAACAGGTCGGGCTGCGCGTCGGGCCCGATCGTGACGATGGTGCCATCGGCGAGCAGCAAGTCGAGCGACGCGACGTGGTTGGCGAACGAACCCTCGACGTGATGGTTCTTGCCGTGAATGTCGCTGGCGATCGCTCCGCCGATCGTGACGTAGCGGGTGCCTGCCGTGACCGGCACGAACCAGCCACGCGGCACCAGCACGCGCAGTAGGTCGTCGACGCTGACACCAGCCGGGACGGTGACGGTGCCGTCTTCGGGATGCAACACCGCTTCGTGACCGGCCCCGAGCAGACGAAGTACCAGTCCCCCACCGTTCTGCGCAGCATCGCCATAGCAACGTCCCAGGCCACGGGCCAACGCACCACGCGGACCGATATCGCGCAACGCTGCCGCGACCTCGTGGTTGGGCACCTCACGCACTTCGGCGACGGTGGCGTTGTTGCGCCCCCACCCGGTCAGTGATCGTCGAACGTTTCTCACAGCAGGTCAGAGCCTATCCGCGGCCCCGCTGGCACCCGTACTGTCAGCTCGTGCTGTCAGGTCTGGTTGTCAGCTCTGGCGGTGGAACCCGCCGTCACGCCACTCGTAGCTCAACGCCCGGCAACTGCACTCGCTGGCACCTGACGGCACGCGCACCGTGGTCTCCATTGTCGCCAGCTGCGTGCGAGCGGCCGAATACACCGAGATCGACAACTGCACCTCCTGGTTGGCGGGCAGGTCGCGCTCGTCGCGCACGAAACGCAACGTGTGGCCCACCCCGTCATTCAAGACTTCCACCTTCACCGTGTCGCACTGCGTGTCGACACACACCCCGGCGCTGTCGGCCGTGACGATCGTGTCGACGCTGACATACACACCCGGCAGCATGCACGACTTCTTGTCGCATCCGCCGCACGACGCTGCTGATGCGCCCACGAGCGGCAGCAACACGAGTACCGATATGGACCGCCATCCCCCGCGCAGCGTCATGTGCGCGAGCGTAGTCGTCCGGTCAGTAGGGCCATTCCGGGTCGTGGCCGGTGATCTTCTTCAACAGCCCACCGAGCTTGACGGTGATCAGCACCTTCACCAGCAGGTTCTTGGCGAACCACGGCAACTGCAGCAGTTGCTTGCCGGCGTTGGCCGCACGCGAACCAACGCTGCCGTCCAGATCGGCGCGGTACTCGGTCATCGAACGAGCACGACCGACGTAGCGGAAGCGGCTGCCGAACACGAGTTCACGCAGGATCGCCAGCGTGACGCCGAGCGAACTGAACGAGTCGTGGATCAGCATCGTGCCGCCAGGGGCCACACGCGAACCCCAATCACGGATATCGGTGCGGGCGGGCGCGTAGCGGTGTGCACCGTCGATGTACAGCACGGCGAACTCACCCTCGACATCGGCGTGTGCCTTGTCGCTGAACGCGCGTACGTGGCGCACCCGGTCGGCCACACCGGCGGCGGCCAGGTTGGCGTTGAAGATGCGGTTGTCCTCGTCTGCCTCGTCGGCGAATCCTTCGATCTCCTGCGGGCCACGGTCGTTGCCTGCGTGCGGATCGATCGCGATCACCTGCACACCGGGCGTTGACGCGCCGGCGAGCACGATCGTGCTGCGCCCACGGAAGCTACCGATCTCGACAATCGTGTCGCCGTCCCGAGTGCCGGCGGCAGCCCGATACAGACGCTCGGCCTGATCGGGGCTCATCCAGCCATCGACATCCTTCACTGCTTCCAACAGTTGCTGATACGAACGAATCTCAGTCATCCCACATACACCCCTAGTCCGAACACCACGATCCATGCCAGGCCGAGGGCTTGCAACCATCGATCCGACAAGAAGATTTCCTCAGGCGCCGCACCCTGACCCTGCTCCAGGATCAAGACGTAGCGCAACAGTGCCGTGAGCATCGGCAGGATCGAGAGCTCGTAGAACGGCCAGGAGCTACCCGACACCTCACGCCCCTCGAAGGCCCACATGCAGTAGGTCACCAACGTCGCGCCAACGCTGACGGACAACACAATGCGCAAGAAACCGGTGGTGTAGTCTTCCAGCGTGGCGCGTGTGTCGACCTGATCGCCCATCTCGCGCAACTCGGCGTAGCGCTTGCCGGTGACGATGAACAACGAACCGAACGATGTGGTGAGCAGGAACCAGGTGCTCATCCGCACATCGTCGACGGCCGCGCCGGCGATCGCGCGCAGCACGAATCCACTGGCCACGGCGACGAGGTCGATGACCGCGACGTGCTTGAGCACGGTGCTGTACAACGTGGTGATGGTGACGTACCCGACAATCACCAGACCGAGTTTCCAGCTCAGTACGAACGCCAGCCCGATGCCACCACCCAGCAGGGCAGTTCCGACCACCTTGGCCACACCCACCGAGACGATGCCGGCCGCGATCGGCCGCTGCGACTTCTTCGGGTGGTTCCGGTCGGCCGCCACATCATGGATGTCGTTCCAGTAGTAGGTACCGCTGCTGACCAGGCAGAACGCCACGAAGGCGGCCAGCGAGCGCCAGAGGAAGTGCCAGTCGTTCAGCACGCCGCCTGCACCTGGTGCGGCGAACACGAGCACGTTCTTGGCCCACTGCTTGGGGCGTGCTTCGCGCAGCAACCCCTTGATCACGCGTCGAACCCCACTGGTACCGGCGGCACGGTGGTGCCCTTCACCAACAAGGGGTGGT
>CAIXHI010000279.1 GCA_903919215.1 uncultured Acidimicrobiaceae bacterium | reverse complement strand
TCCAAGGGCGACCGGCTGGACGCAATGCTGCCCGAGCGGGCGTTCGAACTGCTCGCGATTCGCCGCGACGCGATCATCGAAAAGGGTGGCGCTCCGGCCAAACGAGCTACCGCGACGAAGAAGGCCGCGGCCAAGAAGGCCGCTCCAGCGAAGAAAGCCGCTGCCAAGAAGGCCGCACCGGCGAAGAAAGCCGCAGCCAAGGCCACCGTCACCGAACTGTGACGGCTGGCCGCCCGAGTGCCACGTTGCACCCCGGGGTGTCACCAGCCACTCGGGCGCGCACGTGGCACTCGCACCGGGCGCGTGGCACTCGCACCGGGGACGTGGCACTCGCACCGGATATGGTGCGACTTCGATATGACGACCGGTCGGTACATCACACTCGAGGGCACCGAGGGGTGCGGCAAGAGCACGCACGCGGCGCGCCTGGCCGAGGCGTTGTCGGCCGTGCTCACCCGTGAGACCGGTGGCACCGCGATCGGGCAGCGAATCCGCACGATCCTGCACGACACCTCCGTCACCGATCTGGCGCCCCGGGCCGAGGCATTACTCGCCGCTGCCGATCGAGCGCAGCATCTCACCGAGATCGTCGCACCGGCCCTTGCCGCTGGCCGTCACGTCGTCAGCGATCGCAGCGTGTACTCGACGCTCGCCTACCAGGGCTACGGCCGCGAACTGCCCCTCGACGAGCTCCGCTCGATCAATGAGTGGGCAATGGGTGGGCTGTGGCCCGAACTGGTGCTCCTCCTCGACGTCGACACGGCGGTGCTCGAACGGCGGATGCGCGGCCGTCAGCTCGACCGATTCGAACAAGAGGGCGATGAGTTCCACCAACGCGTCCGCGACGGCTTCCGCACGATGGCCGCGGGCGAACCCGAACGGTGGGTCATCATCGACGCCGGCCAGTCGCTGGAGGTCGTGAGCGCAGCAATTCGTGCAGCCGTGCGCGACCGGATCGGTCTGTGATGTTCGCCGAGTACACGCGCTCGGTGTGGGACGGTGTCGTCGGCCAGACACGTGCCGTCGACCAGCTCACCCGATCCGCGGTCAGCCCAGTGCACGCGTATCTCTTCGTCGGCCCACCCGGCAGCACCAAGCACGAAGCGGCCCGTGCCTTTGCCGCCTTGCTGCTCACCGGCCACGACGAACCCGACGCTCGCCCGGCACGTCTGGCCCTCGCCGGCGAGCACCCCGATGTACGGGAAGTGGAGCGCACCGGTGCGCGCATCTCCAAGGAGCAGGTCAGCGACATCATCCGCAACGCGTCGCTCGCCCCGATGGAGAGCAACCGCAAGGTGATGGTGTTGCACGAGTTCCACCTGCTGGATGCTGAAGCCGCCGCTCGTCTGTTGAAGACGATCGAGGAGCCGCCGCCCAGCACGGTCTTCATCGTGCTCGCCGACCAGGTGCCGCCGGAGCTGGTCACCATCGCCTCACGCTGCGTCCGCATCGACTTCGCCTCGATCTCCGAGGCCACCATCCGCGAGCGACTCGTGGCGGAAGGCGCTCCCGCCGAGTCGGCAGCGCAGGCGGCGGCCGCTGCCGAGGGCAACCTCACCCGCGCCCGCGTGCTCGTCACCGACACGGGCCTGCGGGCCCGTCGCGACGCCTTTGCAGAGGTGCCGCGACGACTCGACGGGACGGGTGCCACCGTGATCGCGCTGTGCAACGAACTGAACGCGCTGATCGAGGGCGCCGCCGCCCCGCTGGCCGAACGCCAGGCCGAAGAAGCCACCGTGCTGGAGGCCCGCGTCGCCGCGGCCGGCGAACGCGGCAGCGGACGCAAACAGCTCGAGGAACGGCACAAGCGCGAGCAACGACGCCATCGGGTGGACGAACTGCGCAGCGGAATGTCGGTGATCGCCGGGGTGTACCGCGACGCGCTGGTGCAGGGTCGCCTGCCACGTCCCGAGTCGGGTGTGCAGGCTGTGCGCCGAATCCACACGGCGCTCGACGCACTCGAACGAAACCCCAACGAGACCCTGCTGTTGCAGTCGCTGTTGCTCGACCTGCCATCGATCTAGGCCGATCCAGCCAGGTGGGTGGCGGACGGAGCGACCGCTAGCATTGCGGACTGCGCCCAGATAGCTCAGTCGGTAGAGCATTTCACTCGTAATGAAAAGGTCGAGGGTTCGATTCCCTCTCTGGGCTCCATGTGATGTCGCGAGACATCGGCACGTCCTGCACCTCATTGTGGGTCGAAGGTCCCTGATGGGCGGCGCTTTTCAGAGGCTACGGTCGCGTCCAGAACCCGTATTGAGGGAAGGGGCCGTGGTGAAGAGCTACCCAACGGATCGCATTCGCAACGTGGTGCTGCTAGGGCACGGTGGGGCTGGCAAGACCAGCGTGACCGAGGCGCTGCTGGCACGTGCCGGCGCGATCCCCCGCGCCGGCAAGGTCGACGACGGCACCAGCGTGCTCGATACCGAGGCCGAGAGCATCAAGCGCAAGATCTCCCTCTCGCTGGCACTCGCCCCCTTCGAATGGAAGGCCAGCGACGGCGAGACGTACAAGGTCAACGTCATCGACACACCTGGGTACGTTGATTTTGAAGCCGAGGTCGACGCGGCACTCGCCGTCGCCGATCTCGCGGTGTTCGTGGTCAGCGCGGTCGACGGTGTGGAGGTACAGACCGAGTTGCTGTGGCGCAAGGCGGCCGCCCTCGGCACGCCGCGCATGTTCTTCGTCAACAAGGAGGACAAGGACCGCGCCGATTTCCATTCGGTGATTGAGCAACTGAACGCTGCCTTCGGACCCGGCATCGCCCCGTTGGAGCTCCCGCTCGGCGAGGCAGCCAGCCTGCACGGTGTCGCCGATCTGCTCACCGAGGCGGCCTTGGAGTACGAGGCCAACGGTCAACACCACAACGAGCCGATCCCGGCCGACATCGCCGCCGAGGAGCACGCGTTGCACGATGCCGTCGTCGAGGAGATCGTGTCCGGTGACGACGAACAACTCGAGCGCTACCTGTCGGGCGACGCCCCCTCCGTGGCCGAACTCGAGCGCACGCTCGCTCACGAGGTACTCGACTGCCTCGCCTTCCCGGTGGCGCTGGGCAGCGCGGCGACGGGCGTCGGTATCGATCGTCTGGCCGACTTCCTGTGCGAACTTGGGCCGTCACCAGCCGATCGTCCGGCCACCATTCTGGCTGGCGACCGCACCTCGGTCGTTGCCCCCGATCCGGCGGGGCAGCCGCTGCTCCAGGTGTTCAAGACCATCGCCGACCCCTACGTAGGCCAGCTGTCGGTGTTCAAGGTGCTCTCGGGCACGATCAAGGCCGACGACAAACTGGTCAACAGCACGAACGGCGGCGAGGAACGTATGCACGCGATGTTCCTCGTGCGCGGCAAGGAGCAGGAGGCCGTCAGCGAGGTGGTGGCGGGCGACATTGCCGCCGTCGCCAAGCTGAACAACACCCGCACCGGCGACACGCTCACACCAAAGGGTTCGCCCGTGAAGGTGCAGAGCGCCGAGCGGCACGCACCGCAGTACGCCGTGGCGATCGTGCCGCGCGTGCAGGCCGACGACGACAAGTTGGGCAACGCCTTGCTGCGGCTGCAGACCGAAGACCCGGCCCTGCTCGTCGAGCGCGTCGAGGAGACCAACCAGACCGTCATGCGCGGCATGGGCGACACACACATCGCGGTCACCATCGAACGGCTCGCTCGCCGGTTCGGCGTCAACGTCGATCTCGCCGAGGTGCGCGTCGCCTACCGCGAGACCGTCAACGACAAGGCCGAGGCCGAAGGCAAGGTCAAGAAGCAGAGCGGCGGCCACGGTCAGTACGCGGTGGTCAACCTGCGCGTCGCGCCGTTGCCGCGTGGCTCGGGGTTCAAGTTCGTCGATGCCATCGTCGGCGGCGCCGTGCCGCGCAACTACATCCCTGCCGTCCAGACCGGCGTCGAGGACACGATGGCCAAGGGCGGCGTACACGGTTTCTCCGTGGTCGACGTGCAGGTCGAGTTCTTCGACGGGAAGTACCACGCGGTGGACTCCAGCGAGATGGCATTCAAGACCGCTGCAGCGCACGGGTTCAAGGAGGCACTCGCCGCCGCCGGTGTGGTGGTGCTCGAGCCGATCTCGCTGCTGACGGTGACGGTTCCCCCGGCTCACCAGGGTGATGTCATGGGCGACATCACTTCCCGCCGCGGCCGAGTACAGGGTTCCTCCAACGCCGACCACGGCGAGCAGGAGATCTCCGCGCTGGTACCGGCCGCCGAGTTGCTGCGCTACGCAATCGAACTGCGGTCGATGACGGGCGGTCGCGGTCGGTACACGGTGCAGCACCACCACTACGACGTGCTGCCACACCACCTTGTCGACAAGGCCAAGGCCGGGCTCCCGAAGCAGCACTGACGCTCCGGTGACGGCTGCCTCGGAACACGTGACTACCCTGACCGCCACTATGACCGAGGTACCCACCGACCCACGGCAACGCGAGATTTATGACCTCGCGAGTCGCATCGGTCTCGCGTGGCGCGAGCTCCGCCGAGGCGCATCGACGGCGTCGGTGCGCGACTATCTCTACGGCCAGGGCAGCGAGGCGCTGGAGATGGGCCAGATGGACACGCTCGACCTGCTCGCCAACGGCGAGCCCTGGCGCATGAGCGAGCTGGCCGAGGCCTTGCGCGTCGAACCGTCGACGGCCACGCGCGCAGTGCAACGTTTGGTGAACGGTGGCCTCGCCGAGCGCCGACCGAACGCCGAGGACGGGCGAGTCGTGCAAGTGACCATCACCCCTGCCGGCATGGCCGCGCATCGAGAGGTCGCCAGCCGCCGGGTCGAACTGTTGGGCTACATCGTCACCCAGTTCCGGCGCCAGGAGCTTCGCGACTTTACCGAGATGCTCGAACGGTTCGTCTCGTCCGTCGACACGTTCATGCTCGGCCAGGTGGCGACCGAGTAGCGCGACGGGCAGGCGGTTAGGGTGCCCATGTGGCCAATCGCAGCGACTTCGCACAACAGGCGATGCCGTACGCGCCGCAGTTGTACAGCGCCGCCTTGCGTATGACGCGCAACCCCTCCGACGCCGAGGACTTGGTGCAGGACACCTACGTGCGCGCCTACCGCGGATTCGCCACGTTCAACGAGGGTACGAACCTGCGGGCATGGCTGTTCCGCATCCTGACCAACACCTACATCAACACCTACCGCGCCAAACAACGCCGGGTGCAGGAGTCGGATCTGGCCGACGTCGAGGATCTCTATCTCTACAAGCGCATCAGCGGGATGGACGTCGCGTCACGCAGCGCCGAAGACACGCTCTTCGAGTTGTTCACCAGCGACGAAGTGAAGCGTGCGCTGGAAGACCTCCCGGAGTCGTTCCGACTGCCCGTACTGCTCGCCGACGTCGAGCAGTTCTCGTACAAGGAGATCGCCGAAATGCTCGACATCCCGATCGGAACCGTGATGTCGCGGCTGCATCGTGGAAGAAAAGCGATGCAGAAGGCGTTGATCGAGTTCGCCACCGAGCGAGGTCTCCTGACCCGCCCCGAGCACACCGCAACTGATGTCTGACTGCAGCGAAACCCTCCGCGAACTCGAAACCTTCCTGGACAACGAACTCGACGCGTCCCAGCGCGAGGCGATCCGGGAACACCTGGGTGGCTGCATGGACTGTTTGCAGGCGTTCGACTTCCACGCTGAGCTGCGTCTGGTGATCAGCCAGAAGTGTCAGCAGGACGAGTTCCCCCCCGGACTGCTGTCGAAGATCGAGCTGTGCTTCGGCGAGGATTTCGACGGCGACGGCCGCATCGGCTGAACCCGGTGCGTTCGGATTGGCCCCAGCCGTACCCCGACTGGCTACGCTGGCGACCATGCTCGCGGAAATCTTCCACTGGTGGCTGGGTGTCGGCCTCACGATCGTCGCCGTCGGTCTCGTGTTCGGGATCATTGGTGGCTACCTGAAGAAGGTTGTCGCCCCGCAGCACCCCGGCCGCCGCCAGCGCCGCGAAGAAGACTGATCGCAGGTCTCGCCACGCTCGCGCACTCCGCCGAGCGCCTGCGCGCCGAACTGCTGGCGCGCTGCACCTTCCCGCTCTCGGGCACGCGCGTCACGTGCGCGGTCTCCGGCGGAGCTGATTCAACAGCACTGCTCGTGTTGGCGATCAGTGCCGGACTCGAGGTGACCGCCGTCCACGTCGACCACGGGCTACGCCCGGGTTCCGCCGAGGAGGCGCTGGTGGTGAGCAACACGGCGACGCGTTTCGGTGCCGCGTTCCGCTCCGAACGGGTGCAACTGACCGACGGCCCGAACCTCGAGGCCCGCGCGCGTGCTGCCCGATTCGCGGTGCTGCCACACGAGGTGCTCACCGGCCACACTGCCGACGACCAGGCCGAGACCATCCTGGTGAACCTCCTACGTGGAGCTGGCACCCGTGGAATGTCGGCCATGCGCCCCGGGCACCGTCGGCCACTGCTCGCCCTGCGCCGTGCTGAGACCGAAGCGCTGTGCGTCGCATTCGGATTGGAGGTGGTGCACGACCCCTCCAACCTCGACCCGCGGCACCTTCGGAATCGGGTGCGCCACGAACTGCTGCCGCTGCTGGCCGACCTGTCGCGTCGCGACCCGACGCCGGTGCTCACCCGCCAGGCCGACCTGGTACGCGACGAGAGCGACCTACTCGACGAGTTGGCGACGGCCCTCGACCCCACCGATGCAAACGCGCTGGCCGCCGCACCGATGCCCTTGGCCCGGCGGGCTGTGCGGCGCTGGCTGACCGCTGATCACCCCCCGGACGCGGCCACGGTGGAACGTGTCCTCGCCGTGGCCCGCGGCGAGGCCGTCGCGGCGGAGGTGGGTGGTGGTCGGCGGGTGGCGCGACGCCATCGACAACTCACACTGTTCGCCCCGACGAACACTCCCCAAAACAAGTAGCCTCAACCAAACATTCGTTGCTCTATTCCGTGGAGGAAGGCTGTATGCCTCCCAGGCTGCGCGGGAAGTGGGCGCTGGGCATCACGCCGCGCAACTTCACGTGGTTCATGAAGGACAAACTCGCCGTGTGCGAGCGCCCCGGAGGGTATGGCGAGAATCATCGCCGCGTCCGCCGTCAAGAAGAGATCATCTGGCTGCGCGAAAACGGCTTCGGCTGCGTGATCAGCATCATCCCGGCGCCCCACAACCTGCACAACTACGACGAGTTGGGCCTGCGCTACCTGCACCGGCCGTTCACCGGCACCGACGACCTCGGGATGTGGCTGAAGACCTTCTACACGGAGCTCAACACTCTGCTGGAGGCGAGCACGAAGGTGATCGTGCACAACGAGTCCCTCGATGATCGACTCATCGGCATCCTTGGCGGCTACATCCGCTGGAGCGGCATGGTCGACGATCCATCGCTGTGCATCAACCTCACCGAGCGCATCGCCAAGCGACAACTCGACCCGTTCGCCCGTGAGGTCATTCTCATGGCGCACGAACTCCGCTGAGCCTGCGAAAAGGGTCTAAGTTGGCCCCATGAGCACCACTCCGGCAAATTGGTATCCCGACTCCACCGGCCGTCACCAGATGCGTTACTGGGACGGGACAGGCTGGACCGAGCATGTCAGCGACAACGGTATTCAGGGGGTCGACCCGCTGCAGCCCAAGGGTCTCGACAAGCTCGACAGCGCCCTCACCATCGGCGACGAGGGTGACGCGGCCAAGATCCAGCAGCAACTGCACGGCGATCAGAAGTACCGCTCGGCGAACGTCCAGGACGCTGCCTTTCATGGCGGTGGCACGATCTTCACCGAGCCGATCCTGGTGGTCAACCAGAAGGCCAAGCTGATCGAGTTGAACAACCAGTACAGCGTGTTCAACAAGGATGGCCAGCAGATTGCCGCGGTCAACCAGGTCGGTCAGAGCGCAGCGAAGAAGGCCATCCGCTTGCTCTCCAATCTCGACCAGTTCATGACCCACAAGCTGGAGATCACCGACAACGCAGGGCATGTGCTGTTGCGCATCACCCGCCCGGCGAAGTTGATGAAGAGCACGGTCATCGTCAGCGACGGCAACGATCAGGAGATCGGTCGCATCGTGCAGGAGAACATGATCGGCAAGATCCATTTCGCGCTGCAGGCCGGTGGCTACACGTATGGCGCGATCAAGGCCGAGAACTGGCGAGCCTGGAACTTCCGCATCGAGGATCACCAGGGCACCGAGATCGCCCGCATCACCAAGACGTTCGAGGGTCTCGCCAAGACGTTGTTCACGACGGCGGACAACTACGTCGTGCAGATCCACGCCCAGATTCCGCAGCCGCTCAACTCGCTGATCGTGGCCGCGGCCCTTTCGGTCGACACCGCCCTCAAGCAGGACTCGCGCGGGTTCAACTGATCGGTCGCGTCAACCGACCGCGAACACGTCGATCACGACGTGAACATTCTTTGTTGAGGCGAGACAGATCGCTCCGCCGGTGACGTCCATCGTCACCGTCACCGACGTCGGTGGGCCGATCGATGACGCCACCGATGCCACTGGTCGCGGGCGGCTGCAGTTCCAGGCGTATACCGCGCCGGAACTCGGTGAGCCGATCACCACGATCGAGAGTTGGGCACGCGTCGTGCCGGCCGGCAATGTCAGCGGCACTCGCCGATCCGTCGAACCGATCGCCGCTGACAGGCGCGAGTCGAACAGCCGCATCGCCGGGATTGCCACCAGCGGCTGATCGCCCATCCACACTCCGGTGACATCGACGACCACCTGCACGGTCGTCGTCGACGAGAGGCACAGCCCGGCGCCGTTGACCCGCACCACACCACCGATCATCTGCGACGGCGCCGAGCCGTACGTAAGCGTCCACGGCGTCCCGCCACACGGCCCCATCGAGAGACTGCCGGGTGCGCTGGGCGTGAGCAGCGTGACCGACACCGTGACGGCAGTAGCCGACGCCGGAACCCCAAGCCGGGCAGCGGACAGGGTGATCGGCGCACCTGCGGTCAGAG
>CAIXHI010000278.1 GCA_903919215.1 uncultured Acidimicrobiaceae bacterium | reverse complement strand
GTCGGCGTCGTTCACGATCACTGCTGTTGCGGCGCCATCGTTCACCACCACGTACTCGAACATCACGGCGATTCGCAATGTGGCGATCACGACGGTGACGCCGATCGTTGCCGGTGGTGCAGGTACGAGGGCGTACACGATCAGCCCCGCATTGCCCTCTGGCCTCTCCCTCAACGGGACGACGGGTGCGATCAGCGGGACAGCGACGGCTGCTGCCCAGGCGGCGACCACGTACACGGTCACGGTGACGGATGACAACGGCGCGACCGCGACCGACACGTTGACAATCACGATCACCCAGATCGCGTTCACGTCTAGCTACACGACGATCACGACGACGGTCGGTGCGTCCATCGGTGGAACGCAGACGCCGACGGCCTCTGGTGGCTCGGGAGCGAAGACATACTCGATCAGCCCGGCCCTGCCCTCGGGTATGGCCTTCAGCACGACGACGGGTGCGATCTCGGGGACGCCGACAGCAGCCCAGGCGACCACGACGCACACGGTGACGGTGTCTGACACCTCGGGCACGGATACGGCAACCGTCAGCGTCACCGTAAATGCCGCGATGGTCTTCACCACCGACTACACGTCGTTCACCGCGACCGTGGGTACGGCGATCGCCGCGCAGACCCCGGTGGTCACAGGCGGTACCGGAACGAAGACGTACGCGCTGACGGGCACCCTGCCGACCGGCCTGGCCTTCAGCACCACGACCGGGCGCATCAGTGGCACGGCCACCGCGACCAAGGCGGTGACGACGTACAGCGTCACCGTCACCGACGCTGCGGGTGCCACGAAGGCGTCGGCGTCGTTCACGATCACTGCTGTTGCGGCGCCATCGTTCACCACCACGTACTCGAACATCACGGCGATTCGCAATGTGGCGATCACGACGGTGACGCCGATCGTTGCCGGTGGTGCAGGTACGAGGGCGTACACCATCAGCCCGTCCCTGCCGGCGGGCCTGTCGATCAGCGGGACGACCGGTGCGATCAGCGGGACAGCGACGGCTGCTGCCCAGGCGGCGACCACGTACACGGTCACGGTGACGGATGACAACGGCGCGACCGCGACCGATACGCTGACAATCACGATCACCCAGATCGCCTTCACCTCGAGCTACACGACCTTGGCGACGACCGTCGGAGTCGCGATCACGACGCAGACGCCGGCAGCTTCTGGCGGCTCGGGCACGAAGACGTACTCGATCAGTCCGGCCCTGCCGACGGGTATGGCGTTCAGCACGACGACGGGTGCGATCTCGGGCACACCGTCGGCGACGCAGGCCGCGACAACTCATACGGTCACGGTCTCGGACACCTCGGGCTCGGACACTGCAACGATCAACATCACGGTGAACGCTGCCATGACCTTCACGACTGGTTACACCAACATCTCGGCGACGCGCAACAGCAGGATCACGACCCAGACACCGGTGGTGGCGGGCGGCACCGGAACGAAGACCTACGCTCTGACCGGCACCTTGGCGACGGGCCTGGCTTTCAACACGTCGACTGGAGCCATCTCCGGCACGCCGACGGCAGCGAAGGCAGTCACGAGCTACACAGTGACTGTCACTGACTCCGTTGGGGCCGTCAAGACCACGACCTTCACGATTACGGTGGTGTGATGAAGCGATTCGATACTGACTCAGACAAGGGCGCCGTCCTGATCGTGGTGGTCGGCTTCGTGGTGGTGGCGATGATCCTGCTGGCCTTCGTGGTCGACCGCGGTCGCCTCTATATCGTTCGCAGCCAGATGCAGAGTGCCGTGGATGCCGCTGCCCTGGCTGGCGCGCAGACCTTCTGCGGTGGCACGGGTGACGCGAAGACGGTAGCGGTCTCCTATGGTGCGCAGAACGGCGTGACCATCGATCCGAACAAGATCACGGTGATCACGGGCACGACGTCATTCATCACCGTGCGCGCGAGCCAGACCGTCGATCTCGCGTTTGGCGCGTTTGCCGATACGCCGCGGGTGGCGATCGGAAGCCTGGCGACCGCAGAGAAGAACTGCAGCGTGGGTTATGCGGCCTTCGCCGGTGGCGGTCATCAGGGCGATGATGGAGAAGAGGATGAGGGGCAGTCCTCCAAGAACGGCGGGTTGCAGATCTCCGGTCCGACCAATATTCAGGGCAGTGTCTACTCCGATGGTGACATGAAGATCACGTCCAACCAGACGATCATCAACGGTGTAATCGACTACGTGAACTCCTGCACCGGCTGCAGCAAGGCCCAGTTGTCATCGGGTGGGGCGACGACGCCGTGGAACGGAAGTGCGACATACCTGTCCACCTACTGCTACGCCTACCAGATCGGCCTTGACCGCCCGGCCGGCCGTACCTGCCCGGGTGGGGCCTTGACGGGAGGCCTGATCCAGTCAATGCCGACGTCGGGGTCCACCTATATGGCCGGCAACAGCATCTCCGACTGTGATGTCGACTCAGGCTGGCTCAGCAGTCACGCGAACGTGGTGTCCCTGAACTGCGGGAGTCGCGACGTGCACATCTCGGCGAGCTGGACGAACAGCACGAAGCTTGCCCTGATCTCGACAACTGGCAGCATCATCATCGACTCGGATGTCACGGTCGGAAACTCGAGTTTCCCGGTGATCCTGTACTCGATGGCCGGGCTACAGGAGCATGGCAACGCCGGCCCCGCGATCGATATCTCGGGCAGCAGCAGCCTGGTGATGTACGGCTACCTCTATGCGCCGATCGGCCGCGTGTACTCGGGTGGCTCGAACAACATCGTCTGGACGGGGACGATCATCGCCGACGGCATCGACTTCAACGGTGCGACGGGGAAGAAGTACGACGGGTCGGATGAAGACCATGAGAACGGCGGTGGCGGTGGCGTGGTCGGCAACGTCGGCTTCCTCGCCCGTCAGTCCGCCATCACCCTGGTCCAGTAGGTCCGCCCGCGTGGCGTTCGGCGCCGTGCATCCGATATCTTGACGTCAAGATACCTAGTCCGCCGCCCCAGAGGAGCACGCTCGTGGCCAGCATCGACAGCTTCGGATCCCGCGGCACCCTGACCGTCGGGGACCAGTCCTACGAGATCTTCCGCATCAGCGCGGTCGAGGGCTCGGCACGACTCCCGTTCACGCACAAGGTGCTGCTTGAGAACGCCCTCCGCACGGAGGACGGCGCCAACGTCACGCGCGAGACGATCGAGGCCATCGGGTCCTGGGATCCGTCCGCGCAGCCGAGCGAGGAGATCCAGTTCACTCCCGCCCGCGTCGTGATGCAGGACTTCACGGGAGTGCCCGTGGTCGTCGACCTCGCGACCATGCGCGAGGCCGTGGTTGAGCTCGGGGGAGACCCGGAGAAGATCGAGCCCCTTGCTCCCGCTGAGCTGGTCATCGACCACTCCGTCATCGCCGACTTCTTCGGCTCGGCTGATGCCGAGGAGAAGAACGTCGAGCTCGAGTACGAGCGCAACCGCGAGCGCTACCAGTTCCTTCGCTGGGGCCAGGGGGCGTTCGAGGAGTTCAAGGTCGTGCCGCCCGGCATGGGCATCGTGCATCAGGTCAACCTCGAGACCCTCGCTCGCGTGGTCATGGCCCGTGGCGGCCAGGCCTACCCCGACACCGTTGTCGGCACCGACTCGCACACCACGATGATCAACGGCCTGGGCGTGCTGGGCTGGGGCGTCGGAGGCATCGAGGCCGAGGCCGCGATGCTCGGCCAGCCGGTGTCGATGCTGATCCCGCTCGTGGTGGGCTTCAAGCTGACGGGTGAGCTGCCGGCCGGCGCCACCGCCACCGATCTCGTCCTGACCATCACCGAGATGCTGCGCAAGCACGGCGTGGTCGGCAAGTTCGTCGAGTTCTGCGGCGACGGCGTCGCTGCCGTGCCGCTTGCGAACCGCGCGACGATCGGCAACATGTCGCCGGAGTACGGCTCGACGGTCGCGGTCTTCCCGATCGACGAGGCCACGATCGACTACCTGCGGCTCACCGGTCGCTCCGAGGAGCAGATCGCGCTGGTCGAGGCGTATGCCAAGGAGCAGGGCCTGTGGCACAACGCC
>CAIXHI010000277.1 GCA_903919215.1 uncultured Acidimicrobiaceae bacterium | reverse complement strand
CGGTCTTGTGGCCGAGGCCGACTGCGGGCGCACGCCCGTGCGCGGCCTGCGTGTTGCCGACGTCGAAGTAGTAGTAGCTGAACACCGAGCAACCGACGGGCGACACGAGAACTGTGCGGTCCTTCACGCCGAGTTCGTCGATCGCCTCGGCCAGGTACTTCTGGGCCAGACCGTGGCCGCAGCCCGGGCAGTAGGTGGTGGCGTGCGCATGTAGTCCGGCGGCGTGATCGTGACGCTCGAACTGTCGGTAGAAGACTGACGACGGCATCTCAGCGCACCCCTTCGACACTCAGGACGTGTTCGACGATCTCGGCCTGCGAGGGCAGCATCCCGCCCTGACGTTGCACGTGACTCATCGGCGGAGGTTGCAGCTCGGCGTGGCTCAGCGCCAAGCGCACCTCGTCCTCCAGCTGGCCGCTGCTGGCCTCCACCACCACTAGGCGGTGGGCCTGCGGCAGCACCGCACGCAGCGCGTCGATCGGGAACGGCCACAGCGTGATCGGGCGGAACAGCCCGGCCTTCACACCCTTGGCCCGCAACTCCTTCACCGCACCCTTGGCCGACTGCGCCGGTGTGTTGCACGCCACCAGGATCACGTCGGCGTCGTCGCAGCGGTGCAGGTCGGCGCGCTGCTCGGCAGCCGTCATCCGGTCGTACTTCGCGTCGAGCATCAGGTTGTGCTGTTCGAGGCCCACCTCAGACAGCTCGATCGAGCAGATCAGGTTGCCGCGGTGTGAGTGATCGCCCGAGACCGCCCACACGGGGATGCCGGGCACCACCATGTGATCCGGCAGACGCACTTTGCCGGTCATCTGACCGAGGTAACCATCGCCGAGGATCACCACCGGGTTGCGGTACTGGAACGCCAACTCGAAGGCCAGCAGCGAGCAGTCGAGCATCTCCTGAGGAGTGGCCGGGGCGAGCACGATCGCCTGCGTGTTGCCGTGGCCGAGGCCGCGGCAGGCGAGCTTGATGTCGGACTGCTCGGGAGCGATGTTCCCTAGGCCCGGCCCGCCACGCATGATGTTCACGAACACGCCGGGCACCTCGGCGCCGATCATGTAGGAGATGCCCTCCAGCATCAGACTGAAACCGGGTGAACTGGTGAACGTCATGCACCGCTTCCCGGCCCCGCCCGCGCCGTACATCATGTTGACGGTGGCGACCTCGCTGACCGCTTGCACGAACACACCGTCGAGCGCGGGCTGCACCTTCGCCATCAGTTCCGCGCCCTCGGTGGACGGTGTGATCGGGTAGCCGTACACGTGACGGCAGCCGGCGAGCACCGCACCCACCGCCACCGCGTACGTCCCCTTCATCACCATCGTGCCGCGTTCGGGCAGCGGCACCGTGACGTCGGGGTGCGGGATCGGGATCGGCGAGTCGAACGGCCGCGGGCCACACAGGTGCGTGGGGTCGACCAGTTCGAACGCCACCTCTTCACCCTCGGGCCGCATACCGAATGGCTCGGGGCAGGCGTCGATGCACAACCCGCAGTGGTTGCAGCGCTCGAGATCCAGCGTCACCGGCACGAGGCCCGTGAGCGGATTGATCTCGGTGCCGATCGAGATGCAGCCCTTGGTGCAGGAATCAATGCACCGCCCGCAGCCCTTGCAGTACTGCGGCAGCAGCATGGGTTCGGGCTTGTTGACGTTGCTGGTCACACGAGTCTCCAATGCAGTCACCTCCAGAGCAACGGGCATCGTTGACACCGCTTCCAAACGCGGGCATGTGGTTCCGTGCCCTGATCATCTGCCGCCGTGGTGGCGCGTGGATAGAGACTCTCGGACGCCGGAGCTTGTGCCTTTGTGCCCTTCCCGGTGTGCGAGCGGCCATCCGTGTGCGTCACCGTCGGCGAGTCCGTCGCTGCCGTCGATCGGATCGTCGAACTTCTGCCAGAGTGGTGTCGTGCAGCCCTTGGGAATCCACCACGTCTCGATCAATGTGCAGGACACGGCCGCCGCGATCGAGTTCTACACCGAGGTGCTGGGCTTCACTCAACGCGACGACCGTCCCGATTTTCGCTTCGGCGGAGCGTGGCTCGACGTTGCCGGCCAGCAGGTGCATCTGATCGAGATGCCCGGCCCGGAAGCCTGCGGTCAGCACTACGCGATCGGGGTAGCCGACCTCGACGCCGCGGTGCGCGAGATACGCGCCCGTGGCATTGAGATCAGCGAGCCCAAGCCGGTGGGCGGCGGGCGCCAGGCATTTCTTCGCGACCCCTCGGGCAACCTCGTCGAGTTGAACGAGCCAGCTCGCTCGCAATAGCGACTTAGTCGGTGAGGTCGAATCGATAGCTGCCGACGAGTCGCGCCGAGTGCGGTTCGGGGCCTTGGACGCATCGTTCGCCAAGCGCCTGTTGGAAGCGAGCGAACGCTTCGGTGCGTGCCAACGGGTTGTCACCCTCAACCTCGGCGATGTGGATGAACGTGTCGTCGTCCAGGCGGAACGTGGCGTAGCGAATGCCGCCAGGGTTGGACGTGGCGAGTTCGGCGAACACGGCTTCCACGAGTTGAGCGTTCTCGTCGGCACGGTCGGGTGCGCAGCGATAACGCACGACGATCGTGTTGGCGGATGCGTTGGGGCCGCTCACTTGATCGCTCG
>CAIXHI010000276.1 GCA_903919215.1 uncultured Acidimicrobiaceae bacterium | reverse complement strand
GAAGTTGCAGCGGTCGGTGACGCTGATGCGCAGGTCGCGGATCGTGCGGCCGAAGGGGTCGATCAGATCCATTGCGTCAACCTAGCGACAACAGGATCGTGGCGACGTTCCCGCCGGGGGCAATGCCGTCACCGTCCGGAACGACGGCAATCGCGTTGGCCATCGAGGTGGCCGCCAGCTGATGGCTGCCCTGGGCGCCGATCGAACGGATGTGCACCCGTCCATCCGGGCCGAACGCGGCGAACACCCGCACGTAATGGATCTTGTCATCCGGGCGGCGACGCAGTCCGTCGGTGGCCACGGCGAGCACGGTGGGGCGGTCGACGACGGTATGGCCCATCATCTGCCGCAGCGCAGGGCGGGCCATCAACTCGAAGCTGACGAGCGAGCTGACCGGGTTGCCCGGCAGCCCGAAGATCGGCACGTTCCGCGACCCGAGCAGCCCGAACGCGAACGGTTTGGCCGGCTTGATCGCGATCTGCATCCAGCGCATGTCGGCGATCCGCGACAACACGGCCTTCACCACGTCGTAGTCGCCCATGCTGACGCCGCCGCTGGTGACCACCGCGTCGCAGGTTTCCGCTGCGTCGCGCAGCACCTGTTCCAGCGCGGCTTCGTCGTCGCGCACGATGCCCAGATCCACGACCTCACATCCCGCTTCCACGAGTGCGGCGAACAACATCGTGCGGTTGCTCTCGCGGATCTGGCCGGGCTGCAACTCAGATCCGTCATCGATCAGTTCGTCGCCGGTGGACAGCACCGCGACCCGAGCACGCGGGTGCACGACCACGTCGCGCACGTTGATGCTGGCGAGCACTCCAAGCACCGCGGGCGTGATGACCGTGCCCGCTTCGAAGAGTGTGGTGCCGGCATGCACATCGCTGCCGACGTCGCGCAGCGCTGATCCGACCTCGACCGACCGGTTGATGCGCACCACTGCCCCGCCGTCGATGCGCTCGGTGTCCTCCACCATCACGACCGCATCCGCGCCAGCGGGCACGGGGGCGCCAGTCATGATTCGGATCGCTTCACCCGGCTGCAACACGTGATCGGTGTACGCACCGGCGGCCACCTCGCCGACGACGGGCAACTCGACCGGTGCACCGGCCAGCGACGCAGCCCGCACGGCGTACCCATCGACTGCGCTGTTCACGAACGGGGGTGCCGACTCGTTGGCAACCACCGGCGCCGCCAGCACGCACCCGACGGCCTGGCGCACCGGCACGGTGACCGGCGCGGCCGTAGGGCAACGCGACAACACATGATGGCGGGCCTCGGAGATGTCGAGCACGCCGCAACGGTACCGTGGCCCCGATGACGTCGTACGCCCCGTTTCAGGCCGCCCATGAGCCCACCGGCCACATCGTGCGCTGGGCCACGTGGGACGGCGATCACGAGGAAGTCACCACGATCCTGTGGGAGAACGAGGGTTTCACGGTCAGCGGAGTCGTCGGCCGCGAACAGGTGCAGTACGTACTGCGCCTGTCCGCCAGTTGGCAGGTCCGCCAGTTCATCCTGTTCCGCGACATGGAAGAACCCGACCTGTGGCTGGCGACGGACGGCGGCGGCCGCTGGGGAGAGATGAACGGCGCCCACCGCACCGAACTCGACGGGTGTTACGACATCGACCTCGCGTGCACACCGTTCACGAACACGTTGCCGATCCGCCGTCTACCGCTGTTGGAGGGCCACACCGCCGAACTGCCGGTGGTGACGATCAATGTCGAGACGTTGGAGGTGCGGTCGGTCGTACTGCGCTACACCCGGCTGGCGTCGCACACATGGCGCTACGAGAACACCGAGACCGGTGTCATCGTCGACCTCGAGGTCGACGAGCATGGTGTGGTGCTCGACTACCCCGACGAGTTCCGCCGCGCGTCGTAGAGCGCACGCAGTTCGTCCGCGTCGGGCAGACGTCGCATCGGTTCCCGCAATGTCACCAGGTTCATGTCCGCCATGTGGGCCCGTAGCCACGTCGACACTTCCCTTGGATGCGCGCTCGATATTTCGCGCAGCACCCAACCGAGCACCTTGCGGATGAAGAACTCACGCTCGGGCAGCAGCCGCTCGGCGTAGCCAAAGAAGCGATCGAGTTCGCGGCCGTGAGCCAGCAAGGCCCCCAACGCCAGCACAGCTGAACGGCGGATCCAGAAGTCGTCGTCCGTGACCCAGCGGTCGAGCACCGGCAGCACAGCGTCCGGTTCGCGCACTGCCAGCGCAGCAACCACCCAACCGGCCAACGGATCGACAAGCGCCCAGGTACGACACGCACGCAGGTGCGCCTCGATCCAGGGCAGATCGGCGGCGGTGACCAGCTTCGGCGAGCCGTGCAGCAACTCGACAGCGGCCGATCGAAGCTCGTGTACCGGTTGCGCCCACAGCTCGTCGGCGAGCGCAAACAGTTCGTCGTGCGTGAAGCCCGAGCGCAGCACCGCCTTCACTTCCCGACGTACGTCGGGCACCCGCACCCCGAGGTGCTGCAAGCCGCTCTTCAGGTAGGCCTTCTCACCCGCCGCCCGCTCGGGCGTCCCCAGCTCGGCGAGCCGAGCGTGCAGCGAGTCGGCCGCATTCACACCCGCGCCCGCAACCATTCCCGAAACTGGGTGCCGATGCGCTCGTCCTCTAGCGCCAGTTCGACAACCGCGGTGAGCCACCCGAACGGGTTGCCGGTGTCGTATCGACGGATATCGCTCAGCACCCCGTGGAACGGACCGGCTTCGGCCTGCATGCGCAACGCGTCGGTGAGCTGGATCTCGCCGCCAGCGCCCGGTCGCACACGGTCGATGCAGTCAAAGACATCAGGGGTGAGCACGTAGCGGCCGATGATGATCAGCTCGCTGGGTGCTTCGGCGACTGCGGGTTTCTCCACCATCGTGCCGATACGGATGACACCGTCCGACGACAACTCGCCGACCGGGTCGATCACTCCGTACGCGCTGACCTCGTGGCGGGCCACCTGCTTGAGACCGACGACGCTGCCGCCCGTGGCGACACAGACATCGGCCATCTGCGCCAGCAGGCTGCTGTCGCCCATGATCTCATCGGGCAACAACACCGCGAAGGGTTCGTCGCCCACGGCCTCACGCGCGCAGCCGACGGCGTGGCCGAGGCCCAGCGCGACGTCCTGGTAGGCAAAGCTGATGCGCACGTCGCGCCCGATCGCCTCGAGGTGGTCGGCCACCTGGTCGCGTCCGGTTGCTCGCAGTTTGGCCACGACCTCGGGCGCCTCGGCGAAGTACGCCTCGATCGCCGGCTTGGCATGGCTGGTGACCATCACGATGTGCTCGATTCCAGCGCCGACGCACTCGTCGACGATCAGTTGCAGCGCGGGAGTGTCGACGATCGGCAGCAACTCCTTCGGAACCGCTTTCGTCGCCGGAAGGAATCGGGTGCCCATTCCCGCCGCCGGGATGACTGCCGTCTGTACTCGCATTGAAAGAATGGTACGGGCGGCTAGCCTTAGCACTCGCTTTGTTCGACTGCTAACCGGAGCATTGGATGCCGACCTACGTCTACAAGTTCACCGACACCGGCGAGACCATCGAGGTGCAGCAAGCGTTTTCCGATGATGCGCTCACCGAAGCGATGCACCCCACCAAGGGCGAGCTGATGCAGGTGAAGAAGGTGTTCCTGCCCGTGGGCGTGACGTTCAAGGGTGGCGGTTTCTACAAGACCGACAGCCGTGGCGGCAGCAGCAGTAGCAGTACCCCAGCGTCCAGCACCAGCAGTTCGACGACGAGCTCCGATTCGTCCAGTTCGTCGAGTACCCCCAGCACCCCCAGCTCGGCTCCGGCCGCACCGAGTTCCAGCTCGAACAGCTGAGTTGCATCCCGCCGCCGCACCGATATGGTGCGCGGTACGGCTTCCCCCCGAACTGTTCGTCATATTCCGGGAGGCATCGTGTACATCGTTCCTCGCCTGCGGCTGCTCCTCGCCCGCCGACCGTGGCTGTACTGGTCGTTCATCGCGCTGTGCGCGATCGTCGTCTGGTCGGGGGTTCGCAGCGCCACCGCCGCGGCACACGCGCAGCAGCGTGGCTGGGGAGAGTCGCACCCCGTGTTGGTGGTCGTGGCTGCGGTCCCTGCTGGCCAACCGATTCGCGCATCCCCGCGTCACTATCCGCTGGCGATGGTGCCGCCCAGTGCGCTCACCGCGCTGCCCGCCGGGGCCACCGCCGCGCACGACCTCGCTCCAGGCGAGATCGTCGTGACATCCAGCGTTGTCGGCGCCGCATCGCTGCCACGAGGGTGGGTGGTGTTCGGCGTGCCCTCCGCCGATCGGCCGATGTTGGTGGTCGGCGACGACGTTGCGCTGTTCGGCGACGGCACCCGCTGGTGCGCTGGTCGGGTGACGGGCGTCTTCGACCGCACGGTCGATGTGGCAGTACCGGCCGCGTGCGCAGATTCTGTCAGTGCACTGGTCGCGGCGGGTTCGGTGGTGCTCGCACGTACCTAGGGTCGCTCGCTGCGGCCGTCGGCATGCTGAGCGAAACGACCGACATCGCGGCCGTGCACAGGGTCGGGCCTTGGCCACGGCCAACCCCCGAAACCGGTGCGGCGATAGTCGGCGAAGGCCTGCTGGATCTCGGCCTCGGTGTTCATCACGAACGGTCCGTATTGCGCGACCGGTTCGTCGATCGGACGACCCTGCAACATCAAGATCTCCGCGCCGAACTCTCCGGCCGCCAACGGGGCGACCTGGGCTGCGTCCACCACGACACCGGTGTTCATCTCGGCCGACTGATCGCCGACAACCACCGAACCCTCGAACACGTACAGAAGGCGCACCGCATCACCGTGCGCGGCCGCGGGCAGTTCGATCGTGGCCCCGGGTTGCAGCACGATGTGCCAGATCGCAACACCCGACTCAGCCTTCGACGCATACGACGCAGGCGGTGGGTTGGGCGGCACGAGACCCTCGTAGGATCCCGCAATCACGGTGACCGTCGTGTCGCGCCCCGCCGCGTCCGTGTGCACATGACTGGGGATCGTCTCCGCCCACAGCATCGTGAAGTGCGGGTCGACCATCTTGTCGGCGGCCGGCAAGTTCATCCAGATCTGGAACAACTCGACAGTGTTCGGCCCGTGCTGGTCGATCAGCGGGAACATCTCGCAGTGCACCACGCCGCTCCCGGCGGTCATCCACTGCACGTCGCCGCGGCCGAAACGAGCAGCCGCACCGAGCGAATCGCTGTGGTCGATGTAGCCCTTGCGGGCGAACGTCACTGTTTCGAAACCACGGTGCGGGTGCTCGGGAAACCCGGGCACGGTGCTGCCGTGGTACATCCGCCAGCCGTCACGCAGCTCGAAGTCGTTGCCGATGTTGCGACCGGCGAGTGATGCCTTGGGGGCGAACCGCTCATCGCCCTCTGGGTAGAGGTCGAGGTGATGCACACAGAACAGAAACGGCGACGCCGTGGGCCACTGGAACCCGAGTGGCAGCGTCTGCAGGACGAGAGATGACCGGAGCACCCGGTCAGCGTACGCCAGTAGCCATCAAGGTGAACACGAGCACACCGAGGGCGATGCGGTACACGACGAACGGCGTGAACGTGCGCGTGCGCACCAGTCGCAACGTGCCCCACACAGCTATCCCACCGGCAAGGCCCGCTGTCACGATGCCCACGATCATCGGAGTGCCGAGACCCGCCGGCACACCGTCCTTGACGAGCTTGGCCATCTTGAACACGACTGCGCCGGCCGTCACCGGGATCGCCATCAGGAAACTGGCCCGCGCCGCCGAATCGCGGTCGAAGCCGAGCAAGCGGGCGGCAGTGATGGTGATGCCGCTGCGCGAGGTGCCTGGGTTGAGGGCCAGGATCTGCGCTGCACCGACCTTCACCGCGTCGCTGGTCTGGAACGTGGTCAGCACCCGCTTGCCCGCACGCCGATCGGCCCACGCGAGCACGACGGCGAACAGGATCATCGAACCGGCGATCAGACCAGGGGTGCCGAGGTGTTTGTCGATGGTGCCCTCCGCCACGGCGCCGACGGCTGCTGCGGGCAGCGCCGACAGCACCAGCAGCCACGCCAGACGACCTTCGGCATCTACCGGCTTCTCGCGCTTCACGACGAGGCGCACGCCCTTGGTGACGTACACCACGAGGTCTTTCCAGAAGTAGCCGACGACGGCGATGAGCGTGCCCAGGTGCATCGCCACGTCGAACGCCTTCTCGATCGGCTTGCTGTCGAAGTCGTGCCAGTTGAACAACCACGGCACGAGCAGCAGGTGGCCGCTGGAGGAGATGGGCAGGAACTCGGACAACCCTTGCACGAGGCCGAGCACAATGGCGTGGAGGATTGGCACCGTGCAGTTCTACTCGCTGGAGAAGCTGGGCAGCACGCGCGGCCGCCACGGGCGATGCTCGTCCCAGTGGTGGCCGACGACTCGCCCCTGACGCAGCGAACGGAGGAAGTCGGCGGGTCCGTCGAAGTCGGGCATCTCCACGTAGGCACTGCCGAGCGCGAGCGGTACGTGGGCGTCGCTGCCCGCACCTGCGGCGAGGTCGAACTTTGCGGCGAAGTCGGCAGCCCGGTCGTTGAGATGACGCAACGACGTCTTGGCGTTGAACACCTCGACCGCGTCGATGAACCCCGCCTCGGCGAGCTCGAGCAGTGCGGGTTCGGCGAGGTTGCGCCGCATCGGATCGAACGGGTGCGGCACGTAGACGACACCGCCCTGCGCTCTGATGGCCATCGCCGCCTCGCGTGGCGATGTGCCGAACGGAATGCGATCGGACAGGAACAACCCGATGATCTCCCCCGCATGCGTGCGCAGCTCCTCGCCGACGATCACCCGACACGGCAGTTGTTCGGCAAGTTCCTGTGCACCACGGATCGCGTTGTGGTCGGTGATGCAGAGCACATCGAGTCCCGACTCCACGACCGCATCGTGCACCTCGTCCGGAGTGGTGGTGCTGTCGCCACTCCACATCGTGTGGCTATGGAGGTCAACACGCACCCACCCTGCGGGCAGTGAATCGGCGAGGTGCGGGTGACGGGTGATCGCCGATGCGTGCGGTGTGGTCACGGGGGGTCACGGTACCTGGCAGGATTGCCGCGTGCGGTGGCGACCCAGACGGAAAAGGCTCTTGTTCGTCACGGGTGCGTCAGGTTTT
>CAIXHI010000275.1 GCA_903919215.1 uncultured Acidimicrobiaceae bacterium | reverse complement strand
CGTGCCGCTGGTGACCGAGCCAGCTCCCACGGGCGCGCTTCTTGCGCAGCGCCGGCACGAAGCGCGCCCACTGGACAGCAACGGCACGAATCGCGCCCACGCGACACGGCTCGCCGCGCCGGGCGCGCTCCCCACGCAAGGCTCCGCGGTTGAACGGCTCGTTAGTGTCGACCGCATGAGTTGGGCTGAACGTTGGGTGCGGGCGACGGGTGCACCGCGGCTGCTGGTGGTGGGTGGCGCATCGCTGGACCTCATCCACATCGACGGCGAGCCCGTGGCAACGCCCGGTGGTGCCGGCCTGTACACCGCGCTCGCCGCAGTGCGTGCCGGCGTGCAGGTGACGATGCTCGCGCCCGTACCCGACCCGATGCCGCCCGAACTCGAGCCCGCGCGGCGGTTGCTGAATTGGGTCGGCCCGATCGTGCCTGTCGCCGAGCTGCCGCGCTTCGAGATCGCCTACGACGACGGTGGCGCGATCACCCTGTTCCGCGAGTACCTCGGGGCCGAGCCGGAGATGACGCCTGCGCTGCTCGACCTGATTGCCGACATGCCATCGTGCGCGTACTGCGTGCCGTTCATGGACGCCGGATTGCAGCGCAAGTTCGTCGACGCGCTGCGCGAGCGCGGCTGCCTCACCGTCGGCTCCACCTACGGCAAAGCCGCACAGCTGGAGACCGCCCTGGTGCGCGCCACACTGTCGACCACCGACCTGTCGTTCTGCAACGCCGCCGAGCAGAGCCTGCTGTTCGGCGATACCGCATCCTCCGCGCCCGCACCCGGGCAACTGCGTTTCGTCACCCGTGGGGCCAGCGGGGTCAGCGTGTTCCAGGGCGACCACCGCACCGACCTCACCGGCCACCCGGTCGCGGTCGTCGACCCGACAGGCGCAGGTGACACGTTCTGCGGCACCACCGTGGCTCGCCTGCTGTTGGGCGACCACCCGGTGGAGGCGGCGCGTCGCGGCAACGCCGCCGCGGCCGAGATGGTGACGGCCCTCGGCCCGACGATGCTGTGGCAACCCGGTCCGCCGCCGTTGCCTCACGCTGATCATCGGGAGCGTGTCAACACCGACGTGGTCGACCGTATGGCGGAACTCGTGTCCGGGATGGCCGACCTGCGTGGCTTCGACTTCACCGGCGATCTGTTTCCCGCGGTCGGCGACCCCGCGACGATCGACTGGTTCGCCGCGGCGACGCTGCAGCAGTTCGGGTTCTGGTACTCGGCCGACGACCACTGGGACCGGTCGATGATCGACGCCATCGACGGCACGACGCGCAAGGGCAGCGACTATCTGTGGGCCGTGTATCGGCGCTGGGCGGCGGCCGACCCGAACGCGATGTCGGCCGCCGGCCAGGCCGCAGTCACCGCCGACACGTGGCATGCGGCCGCGGTCGCCGACGACGGCAGCGACCCGTTCCCCGAACCCAACCTGTGCGCGGAACTGGCAGCCGCCTACGGAACCACGATGCAGCACCTGGGCCTCACTCCGACCGAACTCATCAGCGTGGCCGCAGCCACCGCACACCCGCTGCGTTCGCTGCTCACACTGCTTGACCATGTCGGTGGTTACCGCGAAGACCCGCTGCGTAAGAGGTCAGCGCTGCTGGGCGTGATCCTGCGCCAACGCCCCGAGCAGCTGTTGCCCGCTGCGGAGCGCGACGATGCACCGCCGATCGTCGACTACCACGTGCAGCGCAGTTGCCTGCGCACGGGCATGGTCGCCATCGACGACGCGCAACTGGCGGCAAAGGTGCAGGCTCGCACCGTGCTCGACGAGGGCGAGGAGTCGGCCATTCGCCGAGCCACGTTCCACGCTGTCGCTCGCCTCTGCGAACGCAGCGGACGCACGATGGGTGCCGTCGACTGGTTCTTGTTCCAGATGCGCCACCGCTGCCCGGAAGTTGCCACCCCGGTGTGCGCCGACTGCCCGGCCGACCCGCAGTGCAGTCACCTCGTGCACCTGTTCCAACCGGTGCGCCGCACCACCTTCTACTGACCGGCCGCGCGTGACTGGGCTGCGCCAGCGAGCCGCCGCAGTCCGAACCTCAGGTGGTGTGGTCGGGGTGCGGAATCGCCACGACGCGGAGTTCGTTGATGGCCGTGAAGTCCGCAGGATTCACCGTGTACAGGGTGAGGTCGTTCGCGACTGCCACGGCAGCGATGAGCGCGTCGTAGACGCGGGCCGCGGGCTTGCGGCCACTGGTGCGCAAGTCGGCGGCCACGCGTCCGAATGCGCGGGCAGCAGCAGCATCGAATGGCAACGCGTCGAAATCGGCTTCGGCCTGCTGCAGTTGTGCCTGGCGTGCAGCCCGTACCGCGGGGTCGGCAGCTACCAGCGGGCCGACCGAGAGCTCGGCCAGCGTGATTGAACAGATCAGCGGGTGTTCGGGCAGTTGCTCAGGGTCGCTGAGACGCGGCAGCAGGATGACGGTGTTGGTGTCGAGCAGCCCTGCATGATCGCGGGCGCCTGAGCTCACAGTGGGAATTCCAAGATTGCGTCCAGGTCGTGGAACAGCAACGCGGCATCGATGGTCGGCACTCGGCGCCAGCGTTCAAGTAGGGCTGCCGCTTCGAGGCCGCGCCTCGGCAGCGGTCGCAACTCGGCGACTGGCGTCCCTGCGCGCGTGATGACGACTGATTCGCCGTGTTCGACGCGGTCGACCACTTCGCCACCGTGGTTGCGCAGGTCGCGGATCGTTACCGATGACATGGTGCGACTGTATCACCGGTGAGACTTGGGAGGTTCGCGGCTGCGCGTGACCGGCCGCGCGTGACCGGGGTGTCAGCCCAGCGGGTGACCGCTCGGCGGTGGCAACGGCCAGTTCGGATGTGTGCTGGCCGGGCGACCACTGGAACCGTGGACACCAGGCGACTGGTTCAGCACCGGACCGGGATCGACCGGGCCGCGGCCGTTCGGGTCGAGACCCTCGTAACGGCGCAGCACGGCGATGCGATCGGCCAGCGGCGGGTGCGAATCGAACAGGCGACCCACGCTGCCGATGAACCCCTGCTCCTTCGACCGCTCGAGCGGCGATTCGATCCAGAGGTGAGCGGTCGTGGTGGACATCGCCTTCACCACCGTCGTGTCGGACTCCAGCTTCTCCAACGCCGAGCGAATACCCGACGGGTTGCGGGTCAGTTCGACGGCGGTCGCATCGGCCATCACTTCGCGCCGGCGCGACAGCGCAGCCTTCAACAACATCGCTGACGGCACGGCGATGACGAAGCCGATCAGGCCGATGGCCAGCAACGCCAACCCGATGGCCGCACCTGAGTCGTTGTTGTCGCGACTGCTGCGTCGGTTGCCGCCCATGAAGATCGTGGCGTAGTACCCCACACGCACGAGCAACGACGAGAGCACCATGATCGCCCCAACCGTCAGCACCACCAGCGTCATGAACGATGTGTCGCGGTTGCGGATGTGGCCCAACTCGTGCGCCAGCACACCTTCCAGTTCGCGGCGCGACATCTTCGCCAACAGTCCGGTGGTGACTGCCACGGCCGCCTTCTCCGGCTTGAGGCCGGTGGCGAACGCATTCGGTGCCGGATCGTCCACGACATACACGGCGGGTACCGGGATGCCGGCGGCAATGGCCAGCCCCTCGACCACGTTGCGCAGCTGTAGGTACTCAGGCCCGTCGGCCGGCTTCGCCTTGGTGATGGACAACGCGGCCTTCGCCGAGGACAGGTACGCGACCCACAGATATCCCGCCACCGCTACTGCGGTCGCAACCAATGTGATCGGGTTCCAGTACCAGGTGGTGCCGCATGAGTAGTCGCTGGCGTAGCTGCACGCGACGTCCTTCTGATAGCCGCCGAACACGGCGACGATCAGGTTGATGAAGCCATAGAGCACGACGAACGACGCCGCCATCAGGAGCATCGAGCGGCGATGGTTCGAGCGGATCTGCTCGAAGAAGTTGGGCGGTTCGAATGTGTTCATGGAAGTGCGTGCATTGTGCCACCGCTAGGCCCTTGTCGGTGGGCTGGTTGGTGCCGACGCAGCCGCACATTCCTCGGCGCTCCGTACGATCGTGCCCATGACCCACCCCGAGGGCGCCCCGCTGTTCGCGTTCGAGCACACCTATGTGCGCGACCTCGACGGCCTGTTCACCCCATGGCAGGCGGCCACGGCACCCGCACCGCAACTGTTGGCGTTGAACACGACACTTGCAGTCGAGCTCGGCATCGACCCCGACGCGTTGAGCACACCCGAGGGTGTGGCCACGTTGGTCGGCAACTCCACCGTGCCCGGCAGCACCCCCGTGGCCCAGGCCTACGCCGGCCATCAATTCGGCGGCTACTCGCCGCGGCTCGGCGACGGCCGCGCGTTACTGCTCGGCGAGATGCTCGATGCGCGCGGCGACCGTCGCGATGTGCATCTGAAGGGCTCGGGCCGCACCCCGTTCGCCCGTGGTGGCGATGGCAAGGCCGCAGTGGGGCCGATGCTGCGCGAGTACGTGATCAGCGAAGCGATGCACGCCATGGGTGTCCCCACCACACGTTCGCTGGCGGTGGTGGCCACCGGCGAGATGATCGCGCGCGACACCATGGTGCCTGGCGCCGTGCTCACCCGAGTGGCGGCCAGCCATGTACGCGTCGGCACGTTCCAGTACGCCGCCGCGCTCGCCGACCCCACCGTGCTGCCTCGTTTGGCCGATTATGTGATCGCCCGTCACCACCCCGCAGCGGCGCAGTCCGATGCGCCGTACCTGGGGCTACTGCAGGCGGTCGTCGAGGTGCAGGCTGCCCTGATCGCCCGCTGGATGTTGGTGGGCTTCATCCACGGTGTGATGAACACCGACAACATGACCGTGTCGGGTGAGACCATCGATTACGGGCCATGTGCGTTCATGGACGCCTACGACCCGGGCACGGTGTTCAGTTCCATCGACCAGCACGGCCGCTATGCGTTTGGCAATCAGCCCGATATCGCGGTGTGGAACCTCGCCCGTTTCGCTGAGACGTTGCTGCCGTTGATCGCCACCGATCCGCACGATGCTGTCGGTCCGGCGATGGAACTGCTGGGCACGTTCGACAACCGCTATCGCCAGCACTGGAACGACGGTATGCGCGCCAAGCTCGGCCTGCCGGTCGAGTCCGTCGGGTCCGTCGAAGCAGCTGCCGCTGGCGACGAGTCGCTCGTCACCGATCTGCTGCGCCTGTTGCAGGAACAGCGCATCGACCACACGATGTTCCTGCGCTCGCTGTCGGCGGTCGTACGCGGCGATGCCACCGCATCGCGCTCGCTGTTCGCGCAGCCCGAGGTGTTCGACACGTGGCGCGCACGCTGGCTGGTTCGTGTGCTCACCGAGGGTCGCGACCCGCACGCCATTGCGGCTGCCATGGACGCGGTGAACCCTGTGTACATCGCCCGCAACCATCAGGTGGAGGCCGCCCTGGCAGCCGCCACCGCCGGCGACCTCGCCCCGTTCGGCCGCCTGGTCGAGGTCGTGACGCAGCCATTCACCGAACGCCCCGGTCTGGAGCACTACGCCGTGCCAGCCCCCGCCAGCTTCGGCGACTACCGCACGTTCTGCGGCACCTGACCCGACCCGCTGGCGGTGAGTCCAAGTAGTGGCCCGAAATCTTCCAATCCATCGCAGCGCCGGCTCCGAACAACGGGTATCAGCCCCAACGTGGGGCCGTGAACCCCCCCAGGAGAATTTCGATGAAGCAGCGTTTTGTATTGGCCTCGTTGGTCGCCGTCTCGATGTTTGCTGTCGCGTGCAGCGACGACAAGAACGACGCGACCACCACCACCGCGGCAGCCGCTCCGGATGCCACGACCACGGAGCCGATGGCTCCGACCACTGACGCAATGGCACCTGGCGACATCGTCGCCGTCGCCAGCGGCAACGCCGACTTCTCCACGCTCGTCGCTGCGGTGAAGGCCGCCGGCCTGGTGGAGACGCTGCAGAGTGCTGGCCCGTTCACGGTGTTCGCTCCCACCAACGCAGCGTTCGCCGCCCTCCCGGCCGGCCTGGTCGACAAGCTGCTGTTGCCTGCGAACAAGGCCGTTCTCGTCCAGATCCTCACCTACCACGTGGTGGGTGCGAAGGTGATGGCCGCTGATGTGAAGGCCGGCGACGCCACCAGCGTCGAGGGTTCGCCGATCGCCATCACCATCGAGGGTGGCACCGTCATGCTGAACGGTTCGGCCAAGGTCGTCGCCACTGACGTCGCCGCCTCCAACGGCGTCATCCACGTGATCGACCAGATCATCCTTCCCCCCGGTCTCGACGTGTCGAAGCTCTGACCTCAGGCCCCACCCCCTGTCAGAGCCGCCACGAAGCGGGCAGCACGACCCGAGTCCCTTCCCAGGGGCTCGGGTCGTTGCGCGTGAGCCAGGCGGTGCGTCGGGAATGACCATCGCTGCTCGGCGGTTGAGCAACTCCGTGCACGAAGGAACGGTTGACCAGTGAACGCGGAGGGAACTTTTCGCTTCCGTCGGCGCAATCCGAACGGCGGTCCGCAACGAACCTCTGACGTGCTCAACGTCGCGACGACCTCGAACCAGGCGGCCGATGGCCCGACGGTCGATGCTGCGGCGGCGCTGGTGCAGCGAGTGGCGCAAGGTGACGAGGCTGCGTTCGCCGCCCTCTACGACCACCTCGCCGCCATGGTGTACGGCGTGGTGTTGAGGGTGTTGAGGGTGTTGCGCGATCCTGCGCAGTCCGAAGAGGTGGCACAGGAAGTGTTCTTGGAGCTGTGGCGCTCCGCCACCCGCTTCGATCGATCGAAGGCAT
>CAIXHI010000274.1 GCA_903919215.1 uncultured Acidimicrobiaceae bacterium | reverse complement strand
TTGATCATTCCTCTGCGACGGCGCGACACCACGCAAAGTGGCAGGATTTCCCTATGCCCCGTCTGCTCCCACCCGGCGCATCGCGTGACGCGGTGGTGCTGCTGCAGACACGCGCTGTGCGGGCACTGGGTGATGGGCTGGTCAGCGTGGTGCTGGCCGCCTATCTCACCGCCCTGGGGTTCAGCGAGGTGCGCATCGGCATACTCGTCACGGTGACGCTGTTGGGCTCCGCCGCGCTGACGCTGGCGGTGGGGCTGCGCGCACACGCCTACCCGCGACGCCGGTTGTTGCGTCTCGTCTCGTTGCTGATGATCGCCACGGGTGTCGGGTTCGCTGTGTTCACCGGGTTCTGGCCGTTGGCGCTCGTCGGGATGATTGGCACTCTCAACCCGAGCGGTGGCGATGTCAGCGTGTTCCTGCCCACCGAGCAGGCGTTGTTGCCGGCCACGATCGGCAGCGACCACCGCACGGCGCTGTTCGCCCGCTACAGCCTGATCGGCACGCTGGTTGCGGCTCTCGGGGCCTCGTTGGCCGGTGTGCCCGAGTGGGTCGCGCGTCGCATCCACGTCGCTGAGACGACTGCGCTGCGCTCCACGTTCGTGCTCTACGCCGTGCTGGGTGTGGTGGTGCTCGTCCGCTACCGGCACCTCAGCCCGAATGTCGAACCGGCGCCGGGAGCCACCTCCGTCGCTCTCGGACCTTCGAAGCGCACCGTCTACCGGCTGGCCGCGTTGTTCAGCCTCGATGCGCTCGGCGGTGGGTTCGTGATCACTGCGCTGGTGGTGCTCTGGCTGCAGCGCCGGTTCGGTCTGTCGCTCGCAGTCAGCGGAGCGGTGTTCTTCTGGGCCGGTGTCTGCTCGGCCTTCTCGGCGCTGGTTGCCGTGCGTATCGCCAGTCGGATCGGGTTGGTGCGCACGATGGTGTTCACCCATCTGCCAGCGAACGGACTGTTGATCCTCACCGCGTTCATGCCCACCGCTCCACTCGCCGTGGCGTGTCTGCTCGGCCGCTCGGCCTTGTCGCAGATGGACGTGCCGGCGCGTACGTCGTACGTGATGGCCGTGGTGACACCCGAAGAACGGCCGGCCGCCGCCAGCGTCACCAACGTGCCGCGCAGCCTGGCGTCGGCGTTGCCCCCGATCGCCGCCGGCTGGATGCTCAGCCACTCGCACTTCGGCTGGCCGCTGATCATCGGCGGTTCACTGAAGGCGATCTACGACCTGTTGCTGTTGCACCAATTCCGCGACCTGAGGCCGCCGGAGGAACAGGCCTGACCTGCGGTGGTCAGCCATCTGAGCCTCGATCGGGCGGAGCGGTCCGCAGCAGGCTAAAACAGGTGATGATTTCATCCTCTGGAGGAGCCACCATGGCCAACAGTGATCTCGTCCTCACCGAACTGGTGGACGGCGTCGGCATCGTCACGTTCAACCGCCCCGATCGCCACAACGCGATGGACGACGAGATGTCCGACGTCTCCAAGGTGGCCATGCGCTGGGCGCTCGAGACGCCCGAGGTGCGCACCGTGCTGCTGCGGGGCAACGGCAAGAGCTTCTGCTCAGGCCGCGACACCTCGGTGCTCGGTCACCGTGCGGGCGGCGAGAGCGATTACACGTTCGTGCGTCGCCACCAGACGATTCGCCAGGACACGGTGGACAGCCCGAAGATGGTGGTCGCGGCGCTCAAGGGCGGTGTCATCGGCGGGGGTATGGAGATGGCCCTCGCAGCGGACATCCGCATTTGCGACACGACCGCCAAGTTCGGTCTGCCCGAAGTCGGGTTCGCGCTCGTGCCCGACACCGGTGCGACGCAGTTGCTGCCGCGCTTGATCGGCCCCGGGCGGGCGAAGTTGATGATCATCGGCGGCCAGCGCATCGACGGCACCACGGCCTACGAGTGGGGGCTGGTCGAGCAGTTGGTGCAACCCGAGGAACTCGATGACGTTGCGCTGACGCTCGCCAAGAAGATCGCCGCCCTCTCGCCGCTCGCCGTCGGCATGGCCAAGGGACTCATCGACCAGGCGCACGCAGGCTCGTTGCGCGACGGCCTCGTTGGCGAGCTGAACGCTCAGGTGGCGATGTTCACCAGTGCCGACTACCAGGAATCCAAGGCCGCTCGCCGCGAGGGCCGCACCCCGATCTACGAAGGACGCTGACATGGCTTACCCGGAACCGCTGCC
>CAIXHI010000273.1 GCA_903919215.1 uncultured Acidimicrobiaceae bacterium | reverse complement strand
GGAGACGTCGTACTTGGCGCGCACCTCGGCGGGCAGCTTCAAGAGGCGCACGAACATCGTCGGCACCACCTGGCTGTGGGTGGCGCCGTAGTGCTCGATCGTCTGCAGGTACTGCTCGGGGTCGAAGTGCTCCATCGCTATGACGGTGGCACCCAACTGGTGGGCGGCGATGCAGAACCGTAGGGGAGCGGCGTGGTAGAGCGGAGCGGGGGAGAGGTACACGGTGTCGTTGGTGCCACCGAACAGCAGCGCCAACAACCCCATCACGCCGGTGCCCGTGGTCTCCAACGGTTGCTCGACGAACGCCCGAGCAACACCCTTCGGCTTGCCGGTGGTGCCAGAGCTGTAGAGCATGTCGGTGCCAGCGAAACGCTGTTCGGGCAAGGCGGTGGCGGGTTGCGCCTCCACGGCGGCCTCGTAGCTCTCGTAGCCAGGAATGGTGCCGTCCAGCATCAGTCGCAGTTGCACGTTCGGCGTGTCGGGCAGCACCTCCGCCGCCTGGTCGGACTTGTACTTCGAGGTGAAGAACACCTTGGCGGCGGAGTCGTTGAGGATGTACGCGAGTTCGCTGCTCGTGAGTCGACTGGAGCAGTTCGTGTACACCGCCCCGGCGTAGTAGCAGCCCCAGGTGATCTCGAAGTACCGGTCGTGGTTCTCCATACAGATCGCCACGTGATCGCCCGGCTGCACACCTGCAGCTCGCAGCAAATGACTGACGCGGTTGGCCGCGGCATCGAGCTCGGCGAAGGTCTGAGTGAAGCCGGTACCGGCCATGATCACTGCAGCTTTGTCGGGGTGGGTTGCTACGAACGCGCCGGGATACATGCCAAGGAAACGTAGACGACGATACGTTGCCCACATGGAGTCGGCCGATCGATTCATCAAGTTGGTCAATCGACCTGCTTCCGAGGCGCATCTCGACCTCATGGCCGCACTCATCGGCGCGGCCTTCGAGCCGACCGCCGACCCGCCGTCGGTCATCCTCGATCTCGACCGATTGGCCGAGGAATGCGCACCGAACTTCGAGTCGGTGATGAACACCTTGTTCGCCTCGGGTCGCCTGCGCGGCAACCTCGGTGACTATGGCGATCCCCGCAACTCGTACCTGCATCAGGTGCTGCAGCGGGGTATCGGCATCCCGATCACGCTCTCGGTGTGCGCGATCGAGGTCGGTCGGCGGCTCGATCTCGACATCAAGGGCGTCGGCCTGCCCGGCCACTTCTTGGTGGTGTGCGACGGTCGCTACGGCGACCCGTTCCATTCAGGCAAGGTGCTCGAGTACGACGAGGTCGAACCGGCGTGGCGTCGCAGCACAGGTCTGCGCGATCCCTTCGACCCGCGCCTGCTGCACCCGACGAGCTCGCGCTCCATCCTGTTGCGGATTCTCAACAACCTGAAGGCCACGCTGGTGGCGATGGACGATCCGGTGCCTCTGCGAGTGCTCGCTCGCTTGCGCGGCGCGTTCCCCGAGTTGGCATCTGAACAGAAGGAGCACGCCCGATGGGTGAGGCATTGGAACTGACCGCCGGCGCGCCACTGGAAGCGCAGCGCTACCCGGTCGGCCGACGCAGCACCTTGGTGGTC
>CAIXHI010000272.1 GCA_903919215.1 uncultured Acidimicrobiaceae bacterium | reverse complement strand
TGTCGTTGCAGTCCTCGCACACGTGGTCGGGGATGATGCCCCACTTCATCATCTGACCGAACGCCACGCAGCCGAGGCAGAACCCGGCGAAGGCCTCCAGCGAGGCGGCCACGACAAGTCCGGCGATCAACACGTAGCTCACCGTGTGCGCACCGAGGCCCCACGCCAGCAAGGCGCCACCGCTGAACGTAAGGCCGACGGCCTGGGCGAAGCGCTTCGGCGGGCCGGGAACGAGCTTGTGCTCGATGTGCAGCAGTGGCGTGAGCACACGCGTGGACAGTTGGCCGAGCGGGCTGAGCTTCGGCCCGGTGAGCACGCGGGCCAGGAAGCCATAGACGAGGGGCACGAGCACCCACCACTGACGAACGGCAAGGAACACGATGCCCTGCGCGACGACGCCACCGGCGACCAGACGCGCCGACGTCTCGTTGACCGGGTTGGGGAAGCCGAACAGACGTGAACGCATACGCTGAGCGTAGACCGTTAAACCCGACCGGACAACTCAGGATTACTTCCCCCGGCTACCCTCGTAGTGATGACCGTGCGCCTCACCGTCCGCCGCACCGACTGGTTGCAGCACGTGCATGGCACGGCTGGCGCGTACGGCCCCGGCGTGGTGCCCGTGGTCAAGGGCAACGGCTACGGCTTCGGTCGGCCGCTCCTGCACGATCTGGCGCGCGACCTCTCGGGCGATGTGTGTGTCGGCTCGATTCACGAACTCGTTGACGTCCCAGCGATCCTCAGCCCGGTGGTGCTCACTCCCGCGCTCCGTCCACCGGCCGACACATGGCCGGTGCTCACCGTCGGCCACGTCGATCACGTACGTGCACTCGCCGGTTGGAACGGCCGCGTGATGGTGAAGGTGGCCAGCAGCATGCGCCGCTACGGGGTCGGCCCCGACGATCTGCCGCGCTTGCTCGACACGGTGGCTGCGGCCGGGCTCACCTGCACTGGCTGTGCGCTGCATCTCCCGCTCGCCGGCGATGACGATGCACGGCTGGCCGAGATCGAGGCGTGGCTGCCGTACCTCCCCAACGAGGCGGCGCTCTGGGTCAGCCATCTCGCGCCTGTGGCGTGGGCGTCGCTCCGCGAACGGCACCCCGGCCGAGATCTCCGCATCCGCATCGGTACGGCACTGTGGCACGGCCTCCCCCGCGGCACGTTCCTGCACCTCTCCGCCGAAGTCCTCGACGTGCGACCGATCCGCGCCGGCGAGCGCGCTGGGTACCGCCTCACTCCGGCACCGCACGACGGCACGCTCGTCATCGTCGGTGCGGGCAGTGCTCACGGCATCGCGCCGCTCGAACACGACGAACCGGCGCGGCGCAGCCCGTTCCACTTCGCCCACCGGCGGCTCACATTGCTCGAGCCACCGCACATGCACAGTTCACTCGTGATCGCCGACGACAGCGCGGAGGTACCCACTGTCGGCGGTCGCGTCGACGTGCAACACCCACTGGTACACACGCTCGTCGACGAGGTGGAGTGGGTGTGAACACACCGGCTCGCAGCCGGTTGGTGGAACTCGACGCGTTGCGCGGCCTCGCGCTCATCGGCGTGTGCGTCATGAACTACCACGGGTATCTCGTGCAGGAGGGTGGCAGTTGGCCGCCACGCAACTTCGCCGAGCGGGTCTTCGACCCGTGGTCCGGCCCGCTCAGCACGCGGTTTGCGGCGGTCTTCGTGACCCTGGCCGGAATGGGTGTGACCCTGCTGACCGCTCGCGCCGTCGCCGGGGCCGATCGGCAGGCGATCAGCGACGTGCGCTGGACGCTCGTGCGCCGCGGGGTGCTGCTGTACGCATTCGGCTACTTCCTGGACTGGGTCTGGGGTGGAACGATTCTGTTCTTCTACGGCGCGTACTTCCTCGCGGCGGCAGTGCTGTTCACGTTGCGCTCGCGATGGCTGATCGCGATCGGCGTCACCGCTGCGCTTGCCGCGGCAGCCGTGCGCTGGTGGGCGCTCGACCGAAGCTCGGACGGCCACGGCGTGATCTGGCTGCTGCAGTCACCGTCCCCCGACCCGCACTCACCGCGCGAGTTGCTGCTCGACACCTTCGTGCGCGGCACCCATCCACTGCTGCCGTGGATGGTGTTCCTGTGCATGGGCATGGTGCTCGGCCGGCTCCTGCCGTTCAGCAGGTTGTGGCGAACACGCCTGGCCGTCACCGGCGCAGTCTGCCTCGCCCTCGGCTATATCGCTGGCACGTTCCTTCCCTGGCACGACGTGCTGCGCTCGACCGGCCCGTTCGATCGCGGCCTGTGCTACGTGTTCGCCGCGGTCGGCAGCACGCTGCTGGCAGTGACCGCGCTCGGGCTGCTGTTCCGACGAACGGCCAGCCGGGCCGCAACTCATCTGCTCGCCGTTGCGGGGCGCACCACGCTCACCCTCTACGTCGGGCACATCCTGGTGTTCAACCTGCTGGTCCACCGCGTGCACTGGGTACACCCGGCAGGCCTGGGCACCTCGATCTTCCTCGCAGTCGGCTACTGGATGGTGGCTGTGGTCGTGGCACACCAACTGCAACGGCGATATGCAACCGGACCGCTCGAATGGGTGTATCGCCGCTTCAGTTGAGCGCGGACGAACTCATTGCTGAGAGCGGGCGGCGCGGCGAGCACGGTGCATCCCGCGGACGGCCACCGCACCGGCCCCGATGAGTGGCCCGCGATCGCCGAGGCGCACGGGCGTAATCCGGGCACCGCGCGAGAAGCTGAGCTTGGCGTGCTCATCGAGGGTCTCCTGGGCCGAGTTGAAGAACGTGGCACCGAACCCCAAGGCCACCGAACCACCGACGACCACCAGGTCGAGGTCGAGCAGGTTGCACACCGACGCGGCGGCGCGACCGACCAAGCGACCGGTGCGTTGCATGATCTCGTACGTCGGTTCACTGGGTGGACGGCCGGTAATCGCTTCGATCGCGCTACCGGAGGCCTCGGCCTCCAGACAGCCTTTCGATCCGCACCCGCAACGGCGGCCGTTGGGTTCGACGATGATGTGCCCGACATGGCCGGCGTTCCCTTCGGCACCGTCGAGCAGCTGACCGTTCAACACGATGCCGCCACCAACGCCAGTGCCGACGACCATCGCCAGGAAGCTCTCCTTGCCCTGGGCACCACCCAGCCAACCCTCGGCGAGCGCAAGCGCCTTGGCGTCGAGGTCGGCGTACACGGGCAGCGTGGTGCCTGCGACCAAACGCTCGCGCAGGGGGTACTCGCGCCACGAATGAATGTTGATCGGCGACACCGTCTCGGCACCGCGCGACATTGGGCCAGCACAACCGACACCGATTGCGACGGGCCGCATGTGGTGATGGTCGCGAGCGCGTACCAACTGTGAGTTGACCAACGTGTTCAGGCTGCTGAACAGGCCATCGGCCGACAGCCGATGATCGACAGGGATTTGGTCGCGATCGAGCAGTTCACCCTGCATCGTCATCAGCCCAGCCGCCATCTTCGTGCCGCCAATATCGACCGCAACGATGACGTCACCGACGAGTTGACGCGACCTTCCCTCGTCCTCACCCTGTTCCTCGGCGCGCCGCGGCTCCGTCGACAACAGACGGTCGAGTGTGTCGTCGCTCATCGCACCTCTGCGTTCGTCCGATCCGCTCATCCGACACGCCGTGCGTTCTCGACCAGGTTGATCTCATAGAGCACCAGATCGAGTGCGTCCGCGCTGGCCATGCCGGAGAACCGCTGCGGGTGCTCTGGGGTGATGCAGCACGACAACGGGTTCAGCAACGTCCACGGCGTCGGGTGGGCGAACTGCACCACGCTGTAGCGCTCACCGGTGTACCCCGGGGCTGCGACCACACGATGGATGCCGGTGGGGATGACGCCGTTGGTGAGCCGTTCCAGCATCATGCCGGTGTTGATGATGACCTGGCCGTCGGGGGCCGTCGCAGCGACCCACTGATCGTCGACCAGCACTTGCAGGCCAGGGGCAGTGGCCCGCGGCAACGCAGTGATGAGGTTGATGTCGCCGTGCGAACCGGCCCACACATGGCCACCCTGCGGCGCGTGCTGCATCGAGGGGTACCGAATGGCCCGGGTGAGCGTGGCACCGTTGGTGGTCATCTCGTCGAAGAACGATTCATGACAGCCGAGACCTTCGGCGATGATGCGCAGGAAACGACGTTGGACGTCCTCGACCTGCTGGTGGAACGTGTTCAGCACCTCGGTGATACCGGGCACCGCCGCCTCGGGCAGCACCTGCGGGCCGTAGCGATGCGGGTAACGAGCGCGCAGTGGGTGACCCTCGGGCAAGGAGATACCCCAGTTCAGCATCTCCTTCCAGTCGGGCACATCGCTGCTGGCGGCGGTCTCCACCAGCAGACCGGTGTAGCCGGTCTGACCGTGACTGTCGGGCGCGATGAACGACTGCTTGACCTCTTGTGGGTGCTCGAAGAACTCCTTCAGCATCCCGTAGGCGGTGTCCAGCATGTCGTCGGACAGGTCGTGGCGGGTGTAGACGAACCCGGTCGCCAAGCTGCGCCGTACCCCGTCGACAACGGCTCGACGCTGCTCGCCGCTGCCTCGCTCGAACGCGAGCAGATCGACGTCCAGGATCTTGTTCATCTGGCCACCGTAGCGCCGTGGCTGGAATGCGCCCGTGACACCAGGCGCCCCGGTCTGGGCGAACCGGTGATGGCTCGCACCCAGACGAAGATCCACCCAAGGTCTGGACGACTTGGGCAATTAATTCCACAGTCCAGCCAAACCTGCTACAAACTGCGGTCGTGTCCTCACTGTGGAATCGCTGCTCTACCCGATGAACAAGGCGATCACGACGATCCCCGTGGTCGCCGGTGACAGCGTCGAAGCCTTGTTCCGCGCTCATTACGCACGGTTGGTGCGCGCGCTCGCGGTCGTGGCTGGCAGCCAGGAAGCCGCCGCCGACGCCGTGCAGGAGGCGTTCGTCAAGGCGCACCTGCACTGGCGCCGCATCGAACGCTACGACGATCCGGTCGGCTGGATCCGCCGTGTTGCGATCAACAAACTGCGCGACGAACACCGCCGCAGCGGCCGCAAGGAACGGGCCGTCGAACGCCTACAGGTCGATGCCCGGCCGAGCCAGATCGACTGGAGTGACGGCCAGGACGTCACTTCGCTGCTTGCCGAACTGCCCCGCCAACAGCGACTGGCGATGGCGCTGTTCTACGTCGAGGGCCTCTCCATTGTTGAGGTCGCAGCAGCAATGAAGCTCAGTGATGGAGCCGTGAAGTTCCATCTCCATCAAGGGCGCGACCGCCTCCGCGGTGTGTTCGCCAGTAGTCAGGAGCAGTTGCCATGAGCGAATTCGACGACGATCGAGTGGAGCGCCTGCTCGGCGCCGCCGGCGGTGCGTTCCCCGACGTCAACACCGCGTACGCCCAGGTGCAGGGACGGGTGCGCCATATCAAGCAACGACGGGCGATGGTTGCCGGCACCGCGGCCTGTGTAGTGCTCGCCGCAGGGGCGGTGTTCGCGCTCGGCTCCACAGGTCAGCGCAGCAATCTGCAACCCGGTGACAACGGCAGCCTGTCGGTCGACACCAGCGCGGTCGAGACTAAGTCCACCCTGACCACCGACAGCACCAGCGCGAACCCTGCGCCGACCACCGGTGAGGGATCGACCTCCGGGTCGAACGGTCAGGGCACCGGCAGCCAGCCCTCAGCGCCGTCCACCAGCATCGGCGGCTCCACGGTGACTTCCACGCAATCGTCGGCACCGGGGAACACCGCTGCCCAGACCTACACCTGCGCTGGAGGTTCGATCACCGTCAAGGTGACCAACGGCGCGCTCGAACTCTTGTCCAGCCAACCAGCTGCAGGCTTTACGCTCGACTCAGGCACAGTGACGGCCACTCGTATCGAGTTCCGCTGGCGTTCGAGCAACGACGACCAGCACATCCGCATCGATCTGATCGATGGAGCGCCCGTCCGCAAGGCGTGAATTCTCTTTCCCGCGACCAAACCTTCCGGCCGACGGCGGCGTGACTGTTGCACACCAGCGCACTCCCGCCGCCCAGAAGAAGGAATCCTCTCATGAAGCTCCGCAATCTGCCCCGCCGCTTTGTCATCGTCAGCGCCATGACCGGCGCACTCGTGATCGGTGTCGCCGGGTTCGCCGCCGCCAGCTCGGGCGCCCGCCACCATGTCGAGATCGAGACACCTGCGGTGGAGCTCCCCGAGACCTCCGCAGCTGAACACACCACCGAGGTGGAGGTCACGACCGAGCACAGTGTCGAGCACAGTGTCGAGGCCGAGTCCGAGCATGGCATCGAGACCGAGACCGAGACCGAGACCGAATCCCACGACGCCGCCGGCGTGCACGACCTGAACGACGACAACGGCACCGATAACACCACCGGCAACACCACCGGCACCAGCCTCGATGACAGCGGCTCGAACAGCAACAAGGGCGGCGGCTCCAACAAGGGTGGCGGCAGCGACGACAGCGGCATCGGCGGCTGAGTCGCTGCGATCGGTCCCGCCACCGTCCATACTGGCCGAGTGACGACGGACTGGAACCCCGTACTGCGCGGCGAGTTCGCCAAGCCGTACTGGCAGCACCTGCAGCAGTACGTCGCCGATCAGCGTGCCGCATACGCCGTGTTCCCGCCCGAGGCCGATGTGTTCGCGGCGTTGCACCTCACCACCTATGCCGACACGCGTGTGGTGATCCTGGGGCAAGACCCGTACCACGGGCCCGGACAGGCACACGGTCTGTGCTTCTCAGTGCGGCGCGGCGTGGCGACCCCACCGTCGCTGGCGAACATCTACAAGGAACTGCACACCGACCTCGACCTGGCGATCCCAGGTCACGGGAACCTGGAAGCCTGGGCGGCCCAGGGCGTGCTGTTGTTGAACACCACGCTGACGGTGCGTGCCGCAGCGGCTGCGTCGCACCACGGCATGGGCTGGGAGACGTTCACCGACGAGGTGCTGCGAGCCGTGAACGGCAAGGAGCACCGCGTGGTGTTCATCCTGTGGGGAGCGAACGCCCGCAAGAAGAAGACGCTCATCGACCTCACCCGGCACACCGTGATCGAGTCTGCGCACCCGTCCCCGCTCAGCGCTCACAACGGGTTCTTCGGCAGTCGACCGTTCAGTCGCACGAATGCTGCGCTCGTGGCCGACGGGTTGACCCCGATCGACTGGTCGCTCTGAAGGTGACTTGTGTCGTGCCGAAGAACTCGCCACGATGACAGACACCATGAGCGACACGATGATCTTCCCCACGCTCGCCGCACCGACCCGTCACCGCTCGGTGGTCGCGCGTTGTGCGCTCGTGTTGTGCGCCGTCGCGGTTCCCCTCGCCTGCTCCAGTAGCCGCGGCGCGCGTACGGAACCGTCCACGACCACCACCACGTCCAGTTCGACAACATCGTCGACGTCCACCACCACGTCGACGACGCTGGCGCCGACCACCACACAGACACCGCTCGTCACCGCAGGCGCCACGGTGATGGTGGCGAACTCGTCGGAGAAGAGCGGCGCAGCGCGCAGCTTGACCGACGAACTCGCCGCCATAGGGTTCACGCTCGCCCATCCGACAGACGGTTTCGGCCCCGACGTTGGCCTTGCTGAGACCAAGATCTATGTCATCGCCGGTGCGGAGGATGTAGCCGACTCGGTCAGTCGGATGATGGGGGGCGTGAAGGTGGTGCCGATGCCGACACCCGTCTGGATCACCGGCGGTACCGCAGCACTAGGCGATGCAACCGTGGTCGTGATGCTGGGCAACGACCTCGCCGGTATGCACCTCGGCGCCATGGGCAACCGATAGACGCCCACCCAACGCGGCGTCAGGCCTCGACGACGGTGGCCAGTCGCTCGAGCGTCTTGGTCATCGCATCGATCGTCTTCGAGCGCAACGGGCGCACCATGAACGAGAACTTCTCGTGGCGGATGTCCCAACTCTCACGCACGATCGTTCCGCCGTCGGTGGGCTCGAGTTCGTAACGCCAGATGCGGCCACCGACGAACGCACGCAGCGGCGCAACGGTCGGGCGAGGCTGCCAGGCGATGCGACGGTTCTCCTCGAACTCGATGACCGTGTTGGCCATCGAGTAGCCGATACCCATCTTCATCGACATGCCGAAGACCGTACCCAGGGCCAGACGCTGCGAACCTTCGGGTGCACGCACGACGGTTCCTGAGCCATCGATCTCGTGATGCCGCGACGGGTCGGCCAACACGTCGAAGATTGCTGCTGCCGGTGCGTTGACGAGACGTTCGACGGTGGCGACGTCGCGGATGGGGTCGGAGGTTGCGGACATGCCGCAGTCAACCGCCCGCCGGAGCGGGGCATTCCCCGGCGAGCTGCAACGAACGTGACGAGAAGCCGGCCACGATGCGGTGGTCGCCCGCAGACACGATCCACGCACGGGTTGCTTCGTCCCACTGGCTGAACGCTCGCCGGTCGAGCCGGATGGTGGCAGACGCGGTCGTTCCTGGGCCGGCGACCACCTTGGCAAACCCGCGCAGGGTGCGCACCGGGCGCTGCGGCGCCGACGCGATCCCCTGGACGGTCGGTGGTTCGACGTAGCACTGCACCACCGTGCTCCCCTCGCGTGTACCCGTGTTGCGCACGGTGGTGGTCAGCGTGACCCCACCATCGATCGCGCCGCTGACCGTCGCCGACTCGAGTTCCCATGTGGTGTAGCCGAGTCCGTGCCCGAATGGGAACAACGGCTCGACCCCGGTGGCGTCGTACCAGCGGTGCCCGATCAGTAGTCCTTCGGCGTAGTCCATCATTCCGTCGTGCCCCGGGTAGTGAGCAAACGCGGGAGTGTCCTCCAGGCGGTGCGGCAATGTGACCGGCAGCCGCCCACCGGGTTCGGCGATCCCCAGCAGGATGTCGGCCAGCGCCTCGCCGAACTCCTCACCGGGGAACCACACCTGCATCACCGCCGCCACGTCGTCCAACCACGGCATCGCGACAGGAGACCCGGCATTCACCACGACGATGGTGCGCGGGTTCACGGCTGCCACCTGGGCCACGAGCGCGTCCTGATCACCGGGCAGCGCCAACGTCGTGCGGTCTTCACCCTCGGTCTCCCAGTCCGAACTGGTTCCCACCACCACGACGGCCACGTCCGCGGCAGCGGCGGCAGCGACCGCCGCCGCCATCGCATCGACCAACACCGGCGGCGCCGCGCCCACGAGCAGACCACGGACCTGACCGCGCTCGACGTGGCCCATCTCCACCTCGACAGCCCGAACGACACCGGCTTCGCACGCCACTGTGGCGCGGACCTCGTCGTTCCCGAGGCCGAAGAACGCGCCACCGGTCTGCGGTGTGCTGAGGTCGATCACCACCTCGCCGTCGATGCGCAGCACGCACGGCCCCACCACGGTGAGACCGATCTGCCAGTCACCGGTGACATCGGGAACAAACGTTCCGCGCGCCGTCAGCCGGAAGTCGGAGCGGTCAATACCGTTACCGGGCGCTTCCATCCACAGGAAGCTCAAACGGTCGACAGTGTCCTGCGCCCGGTTGCCAGCAGTGTCCTCGTACTGCAAGTGGAAGGTGCCACGCATCGCTCGTAGCCGCTTCTCGATCGAGCAACCCGGCTCGTGCACCAGTTCCACTCCGCGTTGCTGCAACGCGACCAGCGGATTCGACGCTCGCTGCACACGCACCTGCGCGCTGCCACCACCTTGCACCTGCCCGCGAGCGGCGTTGGGTCCGAGCAGCGCGATTCGGCTGCTACCCGCAATCGGCAACACCCCGCCGTCGTTCTTCAACAACACCGTGCCGGCGATGGCTGCACGGCGGATGATCGCCCGTGTCTCGGGTGAATCGTCGGTGCGTTCGCTGCCATCTCCATCGCCGGCGCCAGACCAGTCGGCCAATCGCAGCAGCCGCCGCACCGATTCGTCAACACGCGCCTCGGTGGTGCGGCCGTCGCGCACGGCCGCCAGCAACGCGTCGCCACGTTCGCGTGGCGGCCCGGGCATCTCCAGGTCGAGGCTCGCCTCCAACGACTCAGCGGCCGTGTGCGTACCGAACCAGTCGCTGATCACGACCCCGTCGAAACCCCACTCGTCGCGCAGCACATGCCGCAGCAACTCCGGGTGCTCACTGGCGTAGACGCCATTGACCCGGTTGTACGAACTCATCAACGCACGTACACCGGCGCCACCGTCGGCCACCGCGCTCACCGCCTGTTCGAATGGCAGTAGATACGCCTCACGTAACGTGACCGGGTCGACCTCGGACGAGATGGTGTGCCGTTCGTACTCCGTGTCGTTGGCCACGAAGTGCTTGATACAACAGGCCACCCCCTGGCTCTGCACGCCACGGATGTATGCGCCGGCGATACGCGCCGTGAGCAACGGGTCTTCGCTCATGCACTCGAAGTTGCGGCCGCCGATGGGTGTGCGGTGCAGGTTCACGGTGGGGGCGAGCAACACGTGCGCACTCTTCGATCGCGCTTCGCGACCGATGGCCGCGCCGACCGCCTCCACGAGTGCCGGATCGAACGATGCGCCGAGCGCCGTGGCGCACGGGAACGAGGCCGACGCTGGGCCGTTCCACTTGGTACCGCGGACGCCTGCCGGCCCATCGCTGCAACGAATCGCCGGCACACCAGGCAGGGTGGCCGTGTGCCAGTTGTCGTGCCCGCCCAGCAGGCTCACCTTCTGCTCGAGTGTCAGCGCGGCCATCACTGCGTCGATGTCAATTGTCACGAATCCCCCGTTCGACACGGGATGTTAAGAGATCGGAACCGTGAACCCGAGCACGGCGCCGCCGTCAGGTGCGTTCTGGGCAAACACCTCGCCACCGTGAGCGTCGACAACGGACTTCACAATTGCCAGCCCCAGCCCCGAGCCAGGCTTGCTGCGCATCTCCACCGATCGGTAGAAGCGGTCGAACAGCTGCGGTATGTCCCGCTCCTGCAGCCCCGGTCCGTGGTCGCGCACGGTCACCTTGCCGTCGAGGACGGTGACCTCCACTGACCCATCGGGGGCGAACTTGCAGGCGTTGTCGATCAGGTTCTGAATGGCGCGCTCGATCGCATTCGGTCGACCGTCGATCGTGGACTCATCGGCGACGACAATCACGTCGCGCGAGAAGCGGCGACGCGATCGCGCTGCGGCCCGTTGAGCCGGATCACCGAGACGGACCGGTTGCACAGCTTCGTCGTCGCGCCGATCAGTGGCGAGTTCCACGAGTTCGTTCACCAGGTCGGTGAGTTCGCGGGTCTCGCTGTCGAGATCGGCCAGCAACTGGTCGCGCGACTGATCGTCGAGGCTGGCGAACCCACGACGCAACACCGAGACGTTCGTGCGCAGACTGGTGAGCGGTGTGCGCAGTTCGTGGCTGGCGTCCTGCACCAACTGGTGCTGTTCCTGACGACTGGTGTGCAGCGCAGAGAGCATGCCGCTGAAGGCTCGCCCCAGCTGACCGGTCTCGTCACTGCCATCGGTGGGCACCTCTACGTCGAGCCGCCCGGTGGAAGCCACCACCCCCGCTGCGAGCGTCAGACGCAAGAGTCGGCGTGTGATCTGTCGGGCGACCAGCCAACCCAACAGCGCCGACACGATCGCGACGATGAGCACCGCAAGGAGGGTGCTGCGCAGGATGGCCGACAGCGACTTCTGGCTCTCGTCGAGCGAGCGTGCGAACTGAGCGGCGCCGTCCTTGTATTTCACGGTCAGCATTCGGAACGGTTCGCCGTCGAGGTCGACCTCGTAACGGGTGCGGGCGTTTACATCGGCACTGGCCGCCACCGCGAGGTCGGCGCCGCTGATCGGCAGTTCACCAGAAGTCGGTGACACCAACACCATCCCGAGCGAATCGATGCGCTGGTACAGCACCTGTTCAAAACTGCGCGGACGGTCCCCACCCGGTACGTGTGCATTGCCATTGCCAGTGCCGTCACCGTCGTTGTCCGGGTCGCCCATACCGGGGCGCTCGGTGAACTGCAGCGATGCCGTCTCCAGCGAACGGTCGACGGTGTGTTCCATCTGTCGCTTGGTGGTGGTGTACGACGCGACACCAATGGCCGCAGTCGCACACACGGCTAACAGCGTGAGCGCAAGGACGAGCTTGAGTCGCAGGCTCACCCGACACGCACCGTGTAGCCCACACCTCGAACGGTGTGGATCAGTTTGGTCTCGCCATCGCCCTCCAGCTTGCGCCGCAGGTACGAGATGTAGACCGCGAGGTTCTTGGAGTCGGGGCCGAAGTCGTAGCCCCAGATGCGGTCGTAGATCGTGCTGTGTTCGAGCACGATCCCCTGGTTGCGCACCAACAGTTCCAACAGGTCGAACTCGGTCTTGGACAATTCAATCTCGCGCTGACTGCGCCACACGCGACGCGCTGTCGGGTCAATGCGCAGATCAGCCAACTGCAGCGGTTCGCCGGTGGCTTCGTCCTCGGGGCGAGCACGGCGCAGCAGGGCGCGAATGCGAGCCAGCAGTTCGTCGAGGTCGAACGGCTTGGCCAGATAATCGTCGGCACCGGCGTCAAGGCCCGCCACCCGATCAGGAGTCTCGGTGCGAGCGGTGAGCATCAGCACCGGGATCCGGTTGCGCTCAGCACGCAACACTCGACACACGGTGAGGCCATCGACGTTCGGCATCATCACATCGAGCACGGCCACATCGGGTTTGCTGCTCTCGATCAGCGACAGAGCCTGCGCCCCATCGGGAGCCTGCACCACGTCGTAGCCCTCCAGCGTGAGCGCACGAGTGAGTGCCTCGCGGATCGCACGATCGTCGTCGGCGAGGAGAATCCGTCCGCTCATGGTGTTGTTCCTGCCTGTGTCCTGTGTGGTGGGCGATCGGGGATCGGCCGGGAGGGGAGGACGACCTTCCCGGCCGATCGTACGACCTGTCGGCGGTGCTCACCGCCGCTTGCATGTCACTTGATGGTGGTGGTGGTCGAGTCGGCTGGGCCGGCATCGATCATCGGGGGGCGGCCGTTCTGACCGGATTGACCGTTCTGACCGTTCTGGCCGGGCTTGTCGGGCAGACCCTGCTGATCATCGGCGCCGCCGGGACCGCCATGATCGCCATCACCGTCACCGCGACCGAGCGGACCGGCAGCGGCGAGGGCCGCAATCACCTTGTCGGCCTGCGCCTGAGTGAGGGTGCCGTTGTCGACCAACGGCTGCAAGACGGCCTGCAGGCGAGCGGTCGGGTCGACACCGCCCTGGTTGCCCTGGCCGCCGCTACCGAGCGCGATCGGCGTAGTGCCGTTGTCGCCCGAGGCGACGACGACCTGTGAGCGATTCCCGGCATCGGCATTCCCCGAGCTCTCGAGTGCGTAACCGATTCCGGCTCCGCTCAGCAGGCCTACAGCGAGACCTGCGGCGACAATCTTCTTGTTCATCTGGGTGTCCTTTCGGGAACTGTGTCCAGGTGCGTGGGTGGCGCCCATGCATGATGCGCAGCAGCGGGTAAAGGCCCAACCCGCAGAACGTGAGAGAACGGTGAGAGTCAGCGCTGGGACTCGGCAGCGGACCAGGCGTCGAACGCATCCATCAACGACAGCAGCGCCTGCTCCACGACCTCACTGAGTGCGGGATGGATCCACACCTGACCGACGGCCATCTCGTCGGCCGTGTGCCCGAGGTGGATCCCCTGGACCAGGAGTTGCACCAGCAGCGAGGCCTGCGGGCCAATGACGTGGGCGCCCAGCACCATACGTGTGCGCGGGTCGCCGATCAGCTTGCAGAACGACGTGGTGTCCTCCATCGCCCAGCCGTATGCGGCACTGCCGTATTGCTGGATGATCGTGCAGTACGGCTGACCGGTCTCATGGAAACGGTGGAGCGCCTGCTCCTCGGTGAGGCCTACGGCGCCGATCTGCGGACTGGAGAAGACTGCGTGCGGCGCGGGACGGCTGTCGTACTCGCGAAGCGAATCTGGGTGCAGCAAGTTGTGGCGCACCACTTTCGCTTCGCCATTCGCCATGTGCTTCAGCTGATGACGACCGTTGATATCACCGAGCGCCCACACGCCTGGTGCACTGGTGCGGCCGTACTGATCGACCGGCACCGCACCGTCTTCGTGCATGTCGATGCCGGCGACCTCCACGCGCAACTGGTCGCCGTTGGGGCGCCGCCCGGCAGCCACCAACATCACGTCGCCCTCGATCGTGCGCGACCCGCCGTCACAGGTGAGTTCGACGGAGATACCGGTGTCGGTACGCCGCACACGTTCGATGTGCGCGCCCAGCGCCAGGTCGAAACGTTCTGCGGCGAGCTCGGTGAACCGCTGCGCGATGTCGTGGTCCTCGGCGCGCAACAGGTGGTGGCTGCGGTTGATGATCGTGACCTGCGAACCGAAGGCCGCGAAGATGTGTGCGAACTCAGCGGCGATGAACCCGCCGCCGATGATCACGAGGTGCTCGGGCCGGTGGGCGATGCGCATGATGCTGTCGCTGGTGTGGAACGGCACATCATCCAACCCGGGAACATCGGGAATGAATGAGCGCGCACCGGCAGCGAGCACCACCCGAACACCGCGAATGCGGGTTCCCGACACCTCGAGTTCGCGGTCACCGACGAAGTGGGCGCCGCCTTCGTACACATCGACGTTCGCGAGACCCACGCGGTAGTCGCGCCCGCCCTCGGCGATCGGGTCGATGCGCCCGAAAATGCGGTGCACCATCGACTGCCAGTCGGCACCATCGAAGCTCGTGTGCACTCCGAGGCGCTCACCGTGGCGAGCTTGCTCGGCGAGGTCAGCTGGATACACCAGCATCTTCGTGGGAATGCAGCCGCGGTTCAGGCAGGTGCCGCCGAACACGCCACGCTCCACCATGGCGATGCGCCATCCATCCATTTCGGGGCCGATGATCGAGTTCCCCGAGCCCGATCCGACGATGATCAGGTCGTACTGCTCGGCGGCCGGGTCGGCAGAGGGTGCGGTGCTCACCCGCACAGGTTGCCACGCGCCCCGCCCCTTTCCGTTTGA
>CAIXHI010000271.1 GCA_903919215.1 uncultured Acidimicrobiaceae bacterium | reverse complement strand
GTCCGGCGCTTCCGTCCACGCCACGGCGCGCTCGGCGTAGGCCACTGACCAGCCCGCCTTGTGCACGGCGATGGTGAGGTCCTGGTCCTCGGCCAGTGTGTCGCCGCGGAAGCCGCCGATGTCGAGCACCATCTGCTTGCGCCACGCGCCCACCGCGCCCGGGATCACCGTGATGCAGTCGAGCAGGGCGAACGCGCGCCGATCGAGGTTCTGGCTGGTGACGTACTCGAGCGCCTGCCAGCGCGTGACGAGGTTGATGCGGTTGCCGACCTTGGCGTTGCCGGCCACCGCGCCGATCTTCGGGTCGGCGAGTGGGGCGACCAGCTCGGCGACGGTCTGCGGTTCGAACTGCGTGTCGGCGTCCAGGCAGACGACGATGTCGGCCGACGCGCGCGCGATGCCGAAGGTCAACGCGCTCGCCTTGCCGCCGTTGGGCTTGGTGTACACTGCGACCTGTGGATGGCCGGCGAACGCGGCGGAGGCAACGGCGAACGTGTCATCGGGCGAGCCGTCATCGACAACGACGACGTTCAGCTGGCCACTGTACGACTGGGCGAGCAGCGAGGTGACGGTGTGCACGATCACCTTGCCCTCGTTGTACGCGGGGACCACCACAGTGACCGGCGGCGCAAAGTCGGGGTGCGGTACCGGGCGACGACGCAAGCGCTGGATGCCGGCGAGCACGAGGATGAAGAGCAGGCGGCCGACGCCCAGGAGCACGGCGACGAAGAAGAGCCAGTACAGCCCCCAGTCGAGCGCGCCAATGGTGCCGAAGGCGACGATGTCGACCCAGCGCTCGACGATCGATCGGCGCGGCAGCGGTGGCATGGCCTCGTCGCGCGGAATGCCGGCCAGTTCGGACGCGAGCACCAGCGTATCGCCGCGGGCCTTCAGCGAATCGATGATGGCGCCGAGGGCCGCCACGGTGGCGGTACGGTCGCCGCCGGAGTCGTGCATCAGCACGATGTTGTTGCCGTCGCGACGCTTGCGCATCGTCTCGGCGATGATCATCGCCGGGTCGCGCAGTCGCCAGTCTTCACTGTCGATGTGCACCCCGACGGTGATGTACCCGAGCTTGGTGGCGATGGCCACGGGCTCGAGTTCGTCGGCAGTGGTGGGCTCGGCGTCGCCGAAATACGGCGGACGGAAAAGCGCAGTACGCCGGTTGAGGATGGTCTCGATGAGTCGTTCGTTGGCGACGAGTTCGAGGCGCGAAATCCACGGTGCGGTCAGCGAGAGGTTGCGGTGCGTGTAGGTGTGATTGCCGATCTCGTGTCCTTCGCGATAGATGCGGCGAAGCAGGGCCGGATGTTCGTCGACGTCGCGCCCGACCACGAAGAACGTCGCCTTCACGCCGCGGCTCTTCAGCGTGTCGAGGATGTCGGGCGTCCACTTGGCGTCGGGGCCGTCGTCGAAGGTGAGCGCCACCTTGCCTTCGGCGTCGCCGAAGCGCTGGATGACCCACGGCGACGGATACGTGGTGAGCGACTCGGCGACGATCAGATTGCGTGCGGAGTCGGTACGCACGATGCGCGTGCCGCCCGTGGGCGGCACCTCGAGACGCAACAACTCGCCGGTGCCGTCGAACTCCACCTGATAGCCCGGCGGAATCGACGTGATCTCACGCGGTGACGGCGGCTTGGGATCGCGATCGAGCAGCGCCCAGAGGGCGGGATCTTCGGCGCCGAGTCGCCAGAGCGCGGCGCCGGCCACATTGAGGTGCGCGACGGTACTGAGGTGATTCCACCCCGTGGCAGCGTCCAGAAACCAGGCGACATGGCTGGTACTGTCCGGGTCGTTCCATGCGGCGTACGGATTGAGCGCCACGGGATCGAAACGCACGACGGCGCCGCGCGCGCGCACCGCGCTCATCATTTCCTGGAAGGTCATCGCGCGGCCGTTCAGGTGGCCACCGGCATCGTTCCAGTCGTAGCCGAAGGCGCCAAGCGCGAGTATGGCCTTTCGCGCACCGACCGCCTTGGTGAGCGTTGTGGCGCGTTCGTCGTACCACGCCTGGCTCGCCACGGGGCCGGGATCGCCGCGACCGTAGTGCTCGTCGTAGAGCATCAGGAAGACGTAGTCGCACGAGGCCGCGACGGCTGTGGCGGTGATGCCGACGAGGGACGCCGCTCGGTCGGTGGCGAACCCGTGGGCGTGGCCGGTGTCGACGAGCAGGTCGGGGCTGGTGGCCAGCACGTGGAACAGCAGACCCCAGGTGAGGGCTCCCAGGATGGTGACCGCGGAGTAGAGCAGGATCGCCTGCCGCCCGGCATCGGTG
>CAIXHI010000270.1 GCA_903919215.1 uncultured Acidimicrobiaceae bacterium | reverse complement strand
GTCTCCGCAAAGAGCTCGTCGATCTGGAGGACACCACGCTGTGGGCGCTCCTGGTCGACATCATGCTGCGCGACACCGAGAAGCACATGGCAATCTTGCGGTTTGTCACGGAGCACGCGAAACCCAAGCGGGCGCCGCGACGCGGCTGATCAAGTGAACGACCTCTAACGCTTACGTCGCGTACCTTCGGCTGTGAGGCGGGGTCAACCGCGAGGAAGACCGAGCACCTTCTCGGCGATGATGTTGCGTTGAATCTCCGACGACCCGGCGGAGATGGTGCTGCCAAAGATGCCGAAGTAGTCCTCGAGGGTGCCGACGCGACGTGATCGCTGCGGCTTGCTCTCCAGTGCGTCCGGACCGCGCATCTCGGCAGCGACGCGGGCGAGGCGCTGTCGCGAGGCCGACGCAAAGAGTTTCATCAGCGCCTGCTCGGGTGCTGAGCCTCCCTTCACCAACCGGGCGAAGCCGCGATACCCGAGGCATCTCACGGCGTGGCTCTCGATGTAGCAGCGAACGACGTCGTCGGCCGCCACGGCGCGCTCCTGCTCCGGCAGCGCTTCCAGGATCGATGGAGCGAGTTCGAGCATCTGCTGCATGCCCATCTCCATGTCGATGACACTCATCAGCCAGACCATGCCCCGCTCGTGAGCCAGCGAGCCGTTGGCCATCGCCCACCCATCGTTCAGTTTCCCGACGAGATTCGCCGCCGGCACGACGACATCAGTGAGGAACACCTCGTTCAAATCGGGGTGCTGGGGATGAACGATCTCGTTGAGCGGGCGAACGGTGACGCCTGGGGTATCCATCGGCAACAGGATGATCGAGATCCCCTTGTGCTTGGGGACGTCGGGGTCGGTGCGGCAGAACAGGAAACAGAAGTCGGCGTAGTTCGCACCGGACGTCCACACCTTCTGGCCGTTGAGCACGAAGGTGTCGCCATCGCGGACGGCACGCGTCTTCAGATTGGCGAGGTCGCTGCCGGCATCGGGTTCGCTCATGCCCAGGCAGGCGGTGATCTCGCCGTGCAGCAGCGGCATGGCGTAGCGCTCGATCTGGTCGGGCGTGCCGTAGTCCAGCAGCGACGGCACGACGATGCCGAGCCCCTGCGGGTTGGTGGTGCGCGGCACCCCCGAACGGCTCATCTCCTCGAGGTACACCAGCGTCTCGTGCGCTCCGGCATTACGCCCGCCGCGCTCGGGCGGCCAGCCAGGAACCAGCCAGCCGGCGTCGAACAGACGCTTCGTCCAGCGCTTGGCCCACTCGGGGCAGTGTGCGCTGGAGACGGCGGGATCAGCGGCCATCTCCTCTGCAGTCGGACGGTTGTCCGCGAGCCACGCGAGAAATTCCTGGCGGAACTCCTCAACGGACGATTCGAAGCGCAGCTTCATACGTTCACCTCCGAGATCAGGCCGAGAGCGGCCGCCAATTGGGAGCGGTGATGGAGGCTGCTGCCACACAGCAGCTCGCCCGCCTTGGCCCGCTTCAGCCAGAAATGCAGATCGTTTTCCCACGTGTACCCGATCCCGCCGTGCAACTGCAGACCGTCCTCGACGAGCAGCCGTTGGCACTCGCCGGCGGTCGCTTTGGCCATGTGTGAGGCCTCCGCTCGGCGGGGGTCGTTCTCGGCGATGGCGACTGCAGCGAAGTAACCCAAGGCGTTCGCCTTCTCGACCATGAGGTACATGTCGGCGAAGCGGTGCTTAAGCGCCTGGAAGGAACCGATCACTCGGTCGTACTGCACGCGAATCTTGGCGTAGTCGAGCGTCAACTCGAAGACGCGCCGGCACGCCCCGATGATGTGCAACGTCATCGCCGTCGTGGCCTGCTGCAACACGCGTTCCAGCGCCGCCTCGACACCTGCGGCGGCGAGTACCACGGCCGGCGCCCCGTCGAATACGACGTCAGCGAGCCCGAGCGTGGGTTCGAGCGCACCCGTCGGTATCACCGTGGCCGCCGAGCGCTCAACGAGGTACACGCCGAGCTGACCCGACGTCCGGTCTCGCGCGACCACGGCGAACGAATCCACCTGGCTGCCGGCAAGCACGGCGTCCTTGCGTCCGGTGATTCGCGCCCCGTCGGCGGTGACCTCGGCGACGGTGCTGATCGAGTGCAACCCCCAGGACGAACCTTCGGCCACTGCGAGCGAACCAGAGCGGCGCCCTTCGGCGACCTCCGCGAGCAGGTCGATGCAATCGAACTCTTCCAAGACGGGCACGAACTGGCTGATCGTTGCCAGCAACGGCCCCGGAGCGGCGGCGCGGCCCAGCTCCTCTGCGAGGAGCGCCACTTCCACGAACCCGAGCCCGACACCGCCGGCCTCCTCGCGGATGCCGAGTGCGGGCCAGCCGAGGTCGACGACCTGGTGCCACAGCTCGGCACCGTCACTCGTCCCTTCGTGGACCGCGCGCACGAGACTCGGCGGGCATGCCCCGGTCAGCACGGTGCGGATGTTGTCGCGCAACATCTGCTGATCGTCCGAGAGTTCCAGATCCATTCAACGTCTCCCTGCCGGCGTGCTGCTCAGAGCGTGGATACCTCCGTTCAGGCACCCAGCGGCGACACTGTAACATGACGTGGGTGTTAGATAGCCTGCCCTGCAGCACACCTCAGGAGAAACTCATCATGGCGATCGTCACCCTCGACGCACTCCTCAACTGTCTCGACCTCACCGAGGTCGAACCCGGAGCGTGGACGGGCCCGCACCTGCAGATGGACTACCGCCGGATCTTCGGCGGGCAGTTGCTCGCCCAGGCGATTGCCCTCGGTACGAAGACATCTCCCGGAAAGACCGTGAAGTCGATCAGCGTCGCGTTCCCCAGGGAGGGCAGCCTCGACGGTCCGCTTGAGTACCTACTCGATCAGACGCAGACTGGTCGCTCGTTCGCCACCCGGCATCTCACCGCGGCGCAGGACGGCAAGATCTTCTTCGAGGCACTGATCTCGCTGCACGACGACCAAGAAGTCGGACTCGAACACCAAGATGCAATGCCTGATGTACCAGGCCCCGACGAGTCGCTCCCGATGGACCCAGGGATGATCCCGTGGGAGATCCGCGTGGTTGACGGTGTCGACCTCAGCGACCGTTCCCGTGGTCCGGCGCGGTTCTCCTTCTGGATGCGGGTCAGCGATCGGCGTCTGCCCGACGACCCGATGGTGCACCAGGCGCTGATGGCGCACGCCACCGACCTGACGGTCATCGGGACTGCGCTGCGTCCCCACGACGGCTACAGCCAAGCCGACACGATGGTCAAGCTGCACACCGCGGTCACCACGCACCAGGTGTGGTTCCACCGCCGTTTCCGCATGGATGACTGGTTGTTGGTCGACCAGCACAGTCCGGTGACCGCCGGTGGCCGCGCGTTCGGGCTCGGTCACGTCTACACGCGCGACGGGGTGCTGGTTGCATCAATCGCGCAGGAGTCGATGATCCGACTGATCGATACGCCAGCGCCTCACTGACGCCGGCGGTTTGCTGCCCCCTGGGCTGCTGGATCAGGCGTCAAGCCACGTACTCCATCGTCAGCGACACATGTGACACGAGGTCGCCGGTTGCGCCGTCGGTGAGGTGCACCATCGCAAACGGGTGGATGGCGGGCGACGACACCACGGTGGCGACGAGCGGACCAGTGCGAACGCTGCCCAGGTAGCGGATGTCGAGGTCGAGTGCCGCCATGTGTGCGCCGCCCCCGAGCAGGTGTTCCGCAGTCATCTCGGCAAGCAATGCCTGCACCCCACCCTGGACCGTGCCGTTGAGCCCGTTGGCAATCCTGGCTCGCGATGTCAGCTCCATCGACCGGTCGTCTCGAACGCGGGCGCCGATGAATGCATCCAGCGACTCCTCGACCGCCGGCGCGGGCGGTGGCATCGCGTCGAGGTTGCCGCCCACGTACTTGTTGATGAAGGTGGTGGTCGCTGTCGCGAACGGCGTCGGGTGTTCCTGTGAATACAGGAGGGTCTGGGCGACGATCAGCCGTCGGCCAACGCGCAGCGGGCTGCAGGCCAACCGGATGGTTCCACCCGGGGGAGGTGACGACAGGAGTTGCACCCGCAGATCGACTGTTGGTCCCACTCCGCCGGTCGGAGCGTGGCCGGCAACCATGTCCACGAGGGTCGCGAGGTACGCCGTGCGCAGACGCTTCGTGCCCGGAACGAACGCCTCCGGTGGAATCTGCGCCGCACCTGCCGAGCCAGTTCCGTCGAACGACAGCGCCAGACCAAGGCGGTTGACGAAGTGGTCCTCGATCGGAAACGTGTTCCCTTCCGGGTCGGTCGTGCTCACCGCACAACCCTTCAAGACGCACCCGGCGATTGTCAAACCGATGCACGCGTCTGCGTCGGCCAGGTGCGACCTGGTGGGTACCTACGGCTACAGTCCGCCAGGCATGAGCACCAACCTGTTCGATGACCTGCGCATCCCGCTGATGTGCGCGCCGATGACCTTCGCCTCCAGCCTTGAACTCACGCTGGCGTGCTGCCGTGCCGGCGTCATCGGTGGCTGGCAGGGCATGCAGATCCACGACATCGACGAGTTTGCCGCGTACCTGCAAACACTCGCCGACGCCGAAGCACAGGCTCGTTCGGACGGGGCCCGATTCGCCCCGCACGCGGTCAACTTCATCGCCGGGATCGTCAAGGACCCTGATCTCGGTGCGCAGAAGTTGGCGTTGTGCGAGCAGCAGCGCATCCCGCTCGTGTTCAGCAGCCTCGGCGACCCGACGGCGCTGGTGGAGCGCGTGCACGCGTGGGGTGGAATGGTGATCCACGATGTGGTGTCGGTGCCGCACGCGGCAAAGGCCATCGCCGCTGGGGTCGACGGGCTGATGCTCACCTGTGCCGGAGCGGGCGGTCACTCGGGCACGCTCACACCGTTCGCCTTCGTGCCCAAGGTGCGATCGATGTTCGACGGTCTGCTGGTAGTGGGCGGCGGTATCGCCGACGGAGCAGGTATCGCCGGTGCGCTCGCGCTCGGTGCCGACCTGGCATGTATGGGCACACGGTTCATCGCGACCCTCGAATCGGGCGCGCCGGACGAGCACAAGCGACTGATCGCCAACGTCGGGATGGACGACATCTTTGCGTCGGCGGCGATGAACGGGGTCAGTGCGAACTGGATCCGCCAGTCGGTCGTGGCAGCGGGTCTCGACCCCGACGACATGCCGCCGATGCGCGGACCGCGCCGTGGCGCCGAGATGCCCCCGGGCGTCACCCCGTGGCTGGACATCTTCAGCGCTGGCCACAGCGTCGGCCTGATCGACGATGTCGTGCCGGTGCAGACCGTGGTCGATCGACTCGCGCAAGAGTTCGCGATCGCCCGCGCTCGTTAGCGCGACCTGCTCAGCTGCCGTCCGCCCATGCGGCGACCTCGCCGAGTTCGCCGAGGTCGAGCCCCATCTCGCGGGCGACCTGGCGGATGACGGCCACATCCTTGGCCAGGTACGGCTTGGCGCTCTGCTCGAGCACGGCAGGCGGCGCGAGCGTGAACCGCCGGATCGCGAAGCTGTCACCGCTGCACTCGGCGATCACCCGCGCGAGATCGGCGGGGTCGATGCCCATCGACTCGCCGAGTGCTGCTGCGGCCAACGCCATGCGCAGGTTGGCAGTGAACAACAGGTTGTTGATCAGCTTCACGCGCTGCGCATCGCCCAGACCGCCGACCTCGATGATCGGACTGCCGTAGGACGACAGGGGAGCGCGGGCGCGTTCGATGTCAGCCGGATCGCCCGCAGCCAGCAGAGTGAGTTGGCCGGCGCGAATGCTGTCGGCCGAGCCGCTCACGGGTACATCGAGGATGCGTACGCCTTGAGGTGCAGCGGACTGCAACTCCAGCGCCAGCGTCGGGCTACCGGTGACATGGTTGACCAGGATCGAGCGCGGTTGCATCGCCGCCAGCACGCCGTCGTCGAACAACACCTCGCGCACCTGAGCGTCGCTGAACATGCAGATGATCAACAGGTCGGCACTTGCCGCGAGCCCCGTCGCCGAGTCGCTGGCAGCGATGCCGTCCGCAGCGAGTTCGGCCCGTGCCTCAGCGCGCCTCGCGTACACCTCCGGCTTCCAGCCGGCGGCGACCAAACGGTCGACCATCGGCCTCCCCATCTGCCCGGCGCCGATGAACCCGACCTTCAGTGCTGCGCTCATGTTCGCCCCTCTCTCCATCTAGTCGGTGAAGCGACCACGGAGTGTCAGATACTGCCATGATGGTGACGTGCCGACGAGCGACAAGAGCGCCACAGCGTTGACCGGATGGGACCGGCGGCGAACCCTGCGCCTGACCGAGTACGAACACACCGCGCTCACGCTGTTCGCCGAACGTGGGTTTCGCGAGGTCACCATCGACGACATCGCCGAGGTCGCCGGAGTGTCAGCGCGCACATTGTTCCGCTACTTCCCGACCAAGGAGGACTTCCTCCTCGGCAGGCCTCGCCGTGGCGCCGAGCGACTGGTGGCGAGTATTGCCGGACTCGCACCCAGCGATTCCCCGGAACGGGCTGCGTGGGAGGTGATCCTTCAGGGGTACGACGCCGACCCGCCCGATGCCAAGAGCCTCAACCTGTGGCGTGCTGCTGCTGTTGGCGCACCCGAGGTCGTGGCCCGTGTGACAGGCGAGCGGCTGATGATGGTCTACATCGCGCTCGCCGCCTACTTCGCCCGCTGCTTGGGTGTCGACGTGGCGTCCGATCCGACCCCGCGCGTGATGGCGGGCAGCATGGTGGGCGTGGAACTGGCGCTGATCGAGACCCTCGGCCGCTCCACGGCCGAGTTCCCCGAGATCGTCGAGGCCGCCAACCGTGCGTTG
>CAIXHI010000269.1 GCA_903919215.1 uncultured Acidimicrobiaceae bacterium | reverse complement strand
GGCGTCGGAGCACAGGGCGGCGACATTGCTGCCACGGTGCAGGCCGGGAGCGACAGCGCCGGACACGGCATGGTCGTCAACTCCTCGCGGGCGATCCTCTACGCATCCAGCGGAGCTGACTTCGCCGACGCCGCTCGCGCCGAAGCGATCGCCACCCGCGACGCGCTGCGGGCGGGCTGAGCGGACTCTCGCCGGTGCCGCCTCAGCCGGCGAGCTGCACGACGCTGATGATGCCGGGGGCACCACGCAGCTCGAACAGCACCGAGTCGGAGACGATCGCCGTAGTGGCGATCAGCATCACGGCAGTGCCCGGGATGCTGGCCTGACCCACGTCCATGTCGGCGATGTTGATACCGGCGGTGCCGAGGACGGTGCCCACGGTGCCGATCACGCCAGGGCGGTCGTCGTTCTTCACCACGAGCATGTGCTCGGCGGGCGGCACATCGAAGCGGTGTTCGTCGATGGCGACGATTCGCTGTTCGCTGCGACGGCCGGTGAGCGTGCCCGACAGCGTGTGACCCGCGCCCTTGATGCTGATCAGGTTGACAAAGTCGGGCGATGACGCACTCTTGCTCTCACGCAGTTCGACGCCCTTCTCCTTGGCCAACTGCGGGGCGTTGACATACGTGACCTGGTCGTCGCTGATCGAACCGAAGAACCCCTTCAGCGCCGCAAGCCCGAGAATGCGGGTGTCGTACCCTGCGATCTCACCGTCGAAGCTGACCTCGAGCGCCTCGGGCAGGCTGCCCACCAACGAGGAGAACAGGCGACCAAGACGCTCTGCCAGCGGCAGGAACGGCCGCAGGGTCTCGTTGGCCTCGGCCGCGTCCACGTTCACCGCGAACGGCACAAAGTCGCCAGCAAGCGCCAACTGCACCATGTCGGCGATGGTGTCGCCGGCCTTGTCCTGCGCCTCGCGGGTGCTGGCACCGAGGTGCGGGGTGACCACGATGCTGTCCAGTTCGAACAACGGCGAGGAGGTGGTGGGCTCGGTGACGAACACATCGAGCGCAGCACCGGCGATGATGCCTTCGCGCACACAGTCGGCGAGATCCTGCTCGTGCACGATGCCGCCGCGAGCCACGTTGATGACACGCAGTGAGGGTTTGGCCTTCAGCAGCAGGTCGCGGTTGATGAGACCGGTGGTCTCCTTCGTCTTGGGCAGGTGGACCGTGAGGAAGTCGGCCTCGGCAACGGCCTGCTCGAGGCTCACCAGATCAACACCCATCTGCCGCGCACGCTCGGCCGACACGAACGGGTCGTAAGCGACGATCCGCATCTGGAACGCCTTGGCGCGGTCGGCGACCAACTTGCCGATACGGCCGAGACCGATGACGGCGAGGGTCTTGTCGGCCAGCTCGACACCTTCCCAGCGGCTGCGCTCCCAGCGACCAGCCACCAGCGCGGCGTGCGCCTGCGGCACGTTGCGCGCCTGGGCCAGCAGCAGCGCCATCGTGTGCTCGGCGGCCGAGATGATGTTCGACTGCGGGGCGTTCACCACCATCACACCGCGGCGGGTGGCCTCGGGGACATCGACGTTGTCGAGGCCGATACCGGCGCGGCCCACTACGACCAATTCGCTACCAGCCTCGAGCACTTCGGCGGTGACCTGGGTTGCGGAGCGGATGATGAGTGCGTGGGCACCCTTCACCACCTCGAGCAACCTGGTCAGATCGAGCTCGACGACCACTTCGTGGCCAGCGGCGCGGAGCCGATCGAGGCCCCCTTCGGCGATCTCTTCCGTGACCAGGATGCGTGACATGCGCACATCGTTATCGCCGCGCGGCCTCGATCTGAACCCCGCTGAACGTTCTGTTCACCGCGAGGCACAGGTCACACCTCCCAGACTCGTGCCCCACGACCCCTGCGGCCGCCGCCGGGGGCGGTAAGTTCGACCCTATGTCGTTCTCGTTCCTGTCGCCCGAATGGATCTCCGCCGCCAAGGAAATCCGGCAGAAATACGCCGACGAGGCGGCCAGGGTCACCACCAGCATCCGGCTCAATGGCGTCGTCACCGACACACCGTTCGGGAGCGCACCGTTGCAGATCGCCCTCGACACGTCGTCGGGCACGATCTTCCTCGAGCTCGGGTCGTTGGGGAACCCCGACCTCACGATCACCACCGACTACGACACTGCCCGCAAAATCTTCGTCGAGCAGGACCAAGCGGGGGCGATGCAAGCCTTCATGAGCGGCCGCATCAAGGTGCAGGGCGACATGATGAAGCTGATGGCGCTGCAGACGCAGATGCCTGACGACGAGATCGCCAAGACGATCTCACACGAGATCAGCGACATCACCGCCTAGACCGGCGTCAGGAGCGCGGGGTACTCCGCACGAACCACGAACAGGCACATCCGCCTGCAGCCACCACTGCAGCGATGAGGAACGCCGTGTGGAACGAGCCCATATCGTCGGCCTGTGCGGTGACACTGGCGGTTGCCAGCACGGCCGAACCGAGTACCGCACCCAACTGAGCCATCAACTGCTGCATCGCACCGGCCACGCCGAGATCGGCGTTCTCCACCGACCCGGCCATCAGCGAGGTGAGCGCCGGAGAGGCGATACCCAGCCCGATACCCGAGAGCGCCGTCGCAGCAATGATGTACGGGTATCCGGTGCCCTGGCCCACCGTCGACCACATGAGCATCGATGCAATGACAGCAACGGCACCGGCGACGCCAGCGGTTCGCTCGCCCACTCGCAACGTCACCAGTGCTGCCACTGGCGCGATCAACGAAAAGGCCAATGGGCGAGAGATGACGAGGTTGCCGATCGTGGCCCCGGACAGGCCGAGACCTCGTTTGCCAAGCACCTGCGGGATGAGGAAGAGCCCGCCCATGTAGGCGAAGTTGGTGAACAGTTGGCTCCAGACGGGGAACGCGAAGTTGCGGGTGCCGAACCACGACAGCACCACTAACGGCGCCACCGCTCGGCGCTCGATGGCCACGAACAACAGCAGCATCGCGACGGAGACGACAAAGCACCCCACCGTGGCCGGGCTGGCCCAACCCCACGTACGCCCCTGACTGATCCCCGCCAGCAGCAGAGCCGCTCCGGCCCCGAGCGTGACCGAGCCCCACACATCGAACTTCACGCCCCGAATCCGGTCGGTACCGGGCAGCAACCAGAGGGCCACCAGGAACCCGGCGAAACACATCGGTGCCTGGATCCAGAAGATCACTCGCCAGCCGACAGCATCCACGAGTGGGCCGCCGAGCACGACACCGATCACCGGCGATCCGGCCGTGACGAAACTCCAATAACTGAGCGGCTTCACCCGCTCACCGGCGTTGAACATCCGGTTGATGTACGCCATCGCCGACGGGCCGCACGCCGAACCCGCCGTGGCCGACAGGATGCGGAACGCAATGAGGCTGCCGGCGTTCCACGCGACTGCCGACCCGATCGTGAACACACCGGCGAGCAACAGTCCACCGACGAAGATGCGCTTATGACCCCAGAGGTCGCCCGACTTGCCGAACGCGGGCCCCACCACGCCGAACGCCAGCATCGGGCCGGTGATCGCCCACGTCAGCACCGTCGTGCTGGTGTGCACCTCACCGGCGATCTTGTCGAGCGACACCACCAACAGCGTGAAGGTGAAGCTGGTCGTGAACAGCCCGCTCAGCACGACCCACAGCACGGCCCAGCGACGGTCGATGCCGACCTTCTGGGCGAGCCTGCGGCGCAACAGGATCGGCCACGGGATGACGCCAAACTCGTCGATACCCGCAGCGTCGAGCGGCACCGACGGGTCGGTGCCAGCGCGAACGTTCTCGTGCCGGGAGGGCCGCTTGTTCACGGCCGCGCGAGCGGTGCGAGCGCCTGTGTGAGCTCGGGAACCGTCCACTTCGAGTCGCGTTCGACGTGCGGACCACGAGCCCAACTCTCCACGAGCGTGACGCTGCCCCCGGACACCAAGAACGTTTCGCCGTTGAAGCCACACTCGGCAGATGCCAGATAGGCCACGAGCGGCGAGATGTTCGCCGGATCCCACATGTCGAACGAACCTGGCGGCGGCTTCATGATGTCTTCGAGACCCGGCGTGGCCATCGTCAGGCGGGTGCGAGCACCAGGAGCGATGGTGTTGCTCTTGACGTTGTACCGGGCCAGTTCCTTCGCCGCGATCTGACCAAAGGTGGCGATGCCGGTCTTCGCCGCGCCGTAGTTGGCCTGTCCTGGGTTGGCGAACAGACCGGAGGTGCTGGAGGTGTGCACCACATTGCGGGGCTTCACGACGCCAGCCTTGTGCTGTTCGCGCCAGTAGCTGGCCGCCCAACGGGTGGGAGCGAAGTGACCCTTGAGGTGCACCGTGATGACCGCGTCCCATTCCTCTTCGGTCATGTTCACCAACACTCGATCGCGCAAGATGCCAGCGTTGTTCACCAAGATGTCGAGATCGCCGAAGGTCTCCACGGCTTGGTTGATCATCCGCTGTGCCCCCTGCCAGTCCGCGACGTTGTCGCCGTTGACGACAGCCTCACCGCCCATGGCGCGGATCTCCTCGGCGACCTGTTGCGCAGGTGTGAGATCGCTTCCCGAACCATCATTCGCGCCACCGAGATCGTTGACCACGACCTTGGCACCTTCTGCGGCGAAGTACAACGCGTGCTCGCGACCGATCCCTCGTCCGGCGCCGGTGATGATCGCGACGCGGCCGTCGAGTGAACCCATGACGTGAGCCTCCTTGTATCGCCGTGGTGCACGAACGTTACCGATGGCGGTCACGAGCGGTGAAGTCCACCGAGCAGGGATGCCGGGGGTTCGGCTACTTCGTGTTGAAGAACAACTCGACCACGGTGCCCTTCGGCACGAGCGTCCCGGCGGGCGCCACGACGGCGTTCACGTGGTAGCCGACAAACGCCGCCGTCGTGCTGCCGTTGACGTTGCCGACGACGAAGCCGAGGGCCTGCAACGCGGCGACGATGCCGTTGTAGTCGAGGCCCGCTGGGCTGGGCAGGGCGACCAGTTCAGGACCCTTCGACAGACCAAGTGTGATCGTTTCGCCCTTCTGCAGTTCGGTGGCGCTCGCTGGCGTCTGAACAGCCACAAGACCCACTGCCAACGAAGGGCTGAACACGTCGGCTCCTTGTACGACGACGAAGCCGAGGGCCTCCAGCGAGGCCTCGGCGGCATCGAAGGTCTGACCGCTCACATCCGGCACCGCCAACGGGCTGGGCCCCTTCGACAACACGACCAAGATCGTGGTGCCCTTGGGGACGGTGCCACCAGCCGTGAGCGTCG
>CAIXHI010000268.1 GCA_903919215.1 uncultured Acidimicrobiaceae bacterium | reverse complement strand
TTGGAGCGGACGACGAGATTCGAACTCGCGACCCTCACCTTGGCAAGGTGATGCTCTACCAGCTGAGCCACGTCCGCAATGCGGGAGGCAATCTATCGACCGATCACGGGGCCTGACAACGCGCCGCCCCCACTTCGCCGAAAGACGGGTCAGCTGCGCTGGTCAGCGGGACGCAGGTCGACCTTCAACACCAGGAACCCGTCTTCCATCGAGGCCGTCGCATCACCGATGATCGCGAAGTCGCGGAAATCGGACTGGGCCTGCTGGATGAACTTCGACCGCTCCTCCCCCGCCACCGGCGGCAGCGGTCGCTGCTTCACGGCGTGCGCCCGCTCACGGAACCGGACCAGCATTGCTTCGACATCGAGACCTTCAGCCATGCGCCCACGGTACCGGGCGCGGCTTGTCAGAGGATGTCGTTCCTCAGCAACGGGTCGATGGAGCGCGGCACCACGGGCGGCTGCGGCTCGGTGCGAATCACCATCGGGGCTGGACGCCAGTCGGGTGCGGACTCGTTCTCATCCGCGTGCTGGTCGAACAACGCCGGTCGGGGCGCAACGGGCGCCGGCGCAACGGGCACAGGCGGCTCAGGCACCGGGGCCTCGGCAACTGCGACGGCCACATCGACATCGACATCAGCGAACTCGACAGCATCGTTGTCCGCAGGTATCAACCCGGCGAACGACAGCTCGGAGCTCGGATCGCCATCGAGTTGCTCCAAGAACTCGTCGTGCACCTCGGGCTCGTCGACCACTTGCGCACCCGGACGAGCGGCCTCGATGATCTCTCGGCGCATCTCCTCGTCGGATGATCGGAACACCTTGGTGCTCATCATTTCCAACGGACCGAGCGCAGGATGCTCGACAGCGCTGGAACGCCACCACCACACCGTGCCGCCGACGAGAGCGATGGCCATCAGCACCAACCCGCCAGCGGCGAGATAGATGATGCGTGCGTGCTCGGGGTCGGAGAAGTTGGCTGCCAACACGGCACATAGTGTCGCACGCGGCGCACCCATTTCCCCACGCGCCCTGCAGAGTTGTCGCACGAGACCACGTGCCATCGGCCATGCTGTGGCCCGTGGAGTACGTCTGGTTCGCACTGCTGATCTTCGCCATGGGCGGTATGTGGTGGCTGGCGTACCGCATGGAACCCCACTGGTCCACCCAGGATGGCCGCCGGTTCTTGTGCACGTCGCAAGACCTCACCGATTCCGCGCACCCCGGACGGCGCCGCGAGGCACGTGTGGTGGTCACCCCCGACGGCACGCTCTACGTCACCCACAAGAACGGGTTCCGCCGCCACGAGACCGCCTGGACACTGATCGGCAAGGCCCCGACGCCACCGAAGAAGATCGAGATCTACGTGGCCAGCGAATGCACCGACGGGCACGGCACCGCCATGCTGTCGCTGCGTCTGCCGTCGAAGAGCCGCTGCATCGCCGTGCTCGATGGCGTCCTCGCCGGCGTTCACGAGGACTGACGCATCGGCGGCCGTCAGTGGGTCGCCACGGTCTCCAAGAACGTGCGAACGGGTGGAGCGACCTGGTCGAAGTTGATCAGGAACGCGTCGTGTCCGTGTGGCGAGTTGATCTCCACGTACTCGGCCCGCGTCCCGTTCGCGGCCAGGAGGTCGACGATCTGCCGTTGCTGATACGTCGGGTAGAGAATGTCGCTGGAGATACCCAGCACGAGCGTGGGCGCCTTGATGCGCGCCATCGCGGCGTTCACACCGGATCGGCCACGGCCGACATCGTGCAGGTCCATCGCTTTGCCGATGTGCAGATAGCTGTTGGCATCGAAGCGGCGCACCAACTTGTCGCCGTGGTACTCGAGATAACGCTCGACCTCGAAGCGCTGCCACAGGCCGACACCCTCGTGATGGGTGGCGCCGTCGGCCAGCTCGCGACCGAACTTCTCGGTGAACACGTTGTCACTGCGGAACGTCACCTGCGCCACCATGCGGGCGATCGACAGACCTTCCCACGGACCGTCGCCGTCGTCCGCGTCGTAGTAGTCGCCGTCGCGCCACTTCGGGTCGAGGCGAATCGCCCGACGACCGATGGCACCCCACGCAATCTGTTGCGCAGTTGCTTGCGCGCATGTCGCGATCGGCACGATCGAGCCCACTCGATCGGGGAATGTGATCGCCCACTCCAGCACTTGCATCCCGCCCATCGACCCGCCGACCACTGAGTGCCAGCGAGCAACACCGAGATGGTCGGCCAGACGGGCCTGCGCTCGCACCATGTCGCGGATGGTGACGACCGGGAAACGACTGCCGTAGGGGCGGCCGTCATCGGGGTGCGGTGATGCCGGCCCAGTGGAACCCTGGCACCCACCGAGCACGTTGACGCACACGACGAACCAGCGGTCGGTGTCGATCGCTAGTCCGGGACCAACGACGTCCTCCCACCAACCGGGCGCAGGGTGACCGACACCGGCGGCACCGCTGACGTGGCTGTCGCCGGTCCAGGCATGACAGAGCAGGACGGCATTGCCACCATCGGCATCGAGACGACCCCACGTCTCGTACGCCATCGTGACACCGTGCATGGTGACACCACAGTCGAGTGCGAACGGCCGGTTCGGTGCGAAGGTGAAGAACTGACGCGAGCCGGCCAGTTGGCTCGGCATCCACGCACCCGTCACCGGATGCGGGCGCCCAGGTCGGGCAATGGCCATGTCGTCCTCCTCCAGGTGCTCTGTGCGGTTCTTCGTCACGCATCACCAGGGGAAGCGTTGTTGCCCGGCAGAGCCGGACCACATCCCTGCCGAGGCAGGTAGGCACCGTGGGGCTTCCACCCCGGTTGCCGGACTCCCGATCGCTCGGGCGTCACTCGTGATGCATGACGTCAGCACGTTAGCAACCGATCCCGGTCGGGCAACGGTCATATCGGCTCACCCGCTGACGCGACTGGCAGCCAGGCTGATTCGCGCGTCAGCGCGGCTGATCAGTGAGCGAGTCGACAGCGCCGGTTTCGCGCACCATGCTGTGAACCGATGAGCGTCAGCTATCTCACCTCCAAGGCACGTCCGGTCCTCGTCGGCGCAGCCGGTCGCGGCTCCGTCGCTGTCGAACAGATCAAGACCGGCGAGGTGATCGTCGCCTTCGGTGGCCGCGCCATGGGACGCGACGAGTTCGACCTGCTACCCGAAGGCCAACGGTCGCGCAGTATCCAGATCGAGGACCATCTGTACCTCGCCGGCGCACCCGAACCGGAACCCGCCGACTTCATCAACCACTCGTGCCAACCGAACTGCGGTCTCAGTGGCGCCACCGTCGTGCTGGCGATGCGCGACATCGAACCAGGCGAACCGCTCACCTACGACTACGCCACCAGTGACGGCAGCGACTACGACGAGTTCGACTGCATGTGCGGTGTCGCCACCTGCCGCGGCAAGGTCACCGGCCAGGACTGGATGCTGCCTGATCTGCAGGTGCGCTACCGCGGTTGGTTCAGCCCGTACCTCGCCAACCGCATTGCCGTCCTCTCACGACCGAGCGGCCAGCGCCGGGCATTCGCCTACTGAAGTTCACGTTCACCGTCGAGCGCGTTAGTGTCGCTGGCATGCGACTCCTAGTCGTCGGCGCAGGCGGCGTGGGTTCGTCCATCGTGTCGATCGCCGCCCGACGTGATGTGTTCGAACAGATCGTCGTTGCCGACGTCGACCTCGATCGGGCCACGAAGGCAGCCGCCATCACCAAGTCGGATCGGGTGATCGCCACACGTGTCGATGCATCCGATCGTGTCGACCTGGTCGACCTCATCCGCTCGACGCGCTGCGATGTGGTGATGAACGCGTGCGACCCGCGATTCAACCCCCCGATCTTTGATGCTGCGTTCACCGCTGGCGTGCATTACCTCGACATGGCGATGCACATGTCGACCCCGCACCCCACCGATCCCTACCACCAGTGCGGTGTGAAGTTGGGAGACGCACAGTTCGCGGTGTCGCAGCAGTGGGAAGATCGCGGACTGTTGGCCCTCGTGGCCATGGGTGTCGAACCGGGGTTCAGCGATGTCGTCGCCCGTTACGCGTCCGACCACCTGTTCAGCCGGATCGACGAGGTCGGCGTCCGCGACGGCGCCGATCTGGTGATCGAGGGGTTCTCCTTCGCCCCCACGTTCAGCATCTGGACGACGATCGAGGAGTGCCTCAACCCGCCGATCATCTATGAACGCGACAAGGGTTGGTTCACCACGGCACCGTTCAGCGAACCCGAGACGTTCGTGTTCCCCGAGGGCATCGGACCACTCGGCTGCGTGAACGTGGAGCACGAAGAAGTGATCCTCATGCCGCGCTGGCTCGACGTCGGCAGAGTCACGTTCAAGTACGGCCTCGGCGACGAGTTCATCGATGTGCTGCGCACGATCCACATGTTGGGCCTGGACAGCACCCGCCCGGTCAATGTCCGCGGAGTGGAAGTCGCTCCACGCGATGTCGTCGCCGCCACGCTGCCGAACCCTGCCGAACTGGGTCACCTGATGCGTGGCCGCACGTGCGCCGGTTCAGTGGTCACCGGGTTGGGCACCGACGGTCAGCCGCGTAGCACCTACCTGTACCAGGTGGTCGACAACGAGTGGACGATGCGCGAGTACGGCCATCAGGCAGTCGTGTGGCAAACCGCGGTGCACCCGGTGGTCGCACTGGAGATGATCGCCACCGGCGAGTGGAAGGGCGCCGGCGTCAAGGGTCCGGAGGCGTTCAACGCCGATCCGTTCCTGGCGCTGCTCGATGAGCACGGCGCTCCATGGGCCATGGAAGAACTGCCACCGCCCGAGGCGGGCTGATGCCTCGGCTGAAGAAACTCGATGTCGAACGGCTACTGAACGACTACGACCTCGACCCGGTTGCCGCACTCACCCGTGCGCTGCGGATCACACTCGACCAGCCCGACGGTGAATGGACGGCGATGGTGAAGGCTGCGGGTTTCAACTGCGCGCAGCGCATCCGCCTCCAGGGTCACGACCAGGCGGCGCTGGACGAGTTGTTGGTGTACCTCAACGAACTGCGCACGACGCCGGCCCACGTGTGAACCGGTGGCGGTTGCGCGCCACCCAGCGATAGACCACACCACACAGCCAGTGCACACCAGGAACGTGCATCAGCGCGCCCAGCACCCACCAACCCTTGCCTGCACCCAGCAGCACTGCGCTGACCGCATCGTGCGCGGCGTACACCTGATGGTCGCGAGCCACGTACTGCACGGCAGTGGCGCACTCGTGCTCGGTGAGACCCAGCACCACGAGGTTGGCCGACTGATACGCCACGGTGGTCGGCATCGTGGCGATGTGTCGTCGGCCCCATTCCACGCTCCGCTGACAGAACGCACAATCGCCGTCGAACACCAACACCGGCAGGGCGGGCGGAGTGGTCACGACAGCACCCCCACCACCGGCTGAGCCAGCACGACCCGCCGGTCGAACCCGGCTTCGGTGGGCAGGAACCCGTTGCGATCTGGCCACAGCAGTTGCACCGCCTCGAATGGTGCACCCCTGCGCCACGCAACACCGGTTCCCAGCAGTTCCTGCGCCGCTTCGGGCGGGATCGGAGCGAACACGCACCGCAACTCGCCGTCGAACAGGCCCAACAACTCTGTGCCGACCGGAATCTCGGTGCCGCCACGGAGCATGTCGGCCACCATGTCGAACAGGCCTCGCGCCGCGGACGGGGTGAGCCCGAACACCAGCACCTCGGGGAACCCGAACGCCTCAGGAAAGCCGATCGTGTACACGTACCCGGCCAGCGGCGGATCGGTGTCGGGACGTGCTGCCACGGGCTCCATCGCCCACCCGTGGGTCTCGATCATCCACTCGATCTTCTCGGCGTGGGGAATCTTGAAATCGGGCAGTTCCACCTCGTCGACGCTACTGCGATGTGTCCCGTCCCGGCTGTTCTGGGAAGGGCCAGTTCCGGTTTGCGGGACTGGGCCTTCCCAGACAGCCAAGTGGGACGATTCCTTCCCAGAATCCGAGGGGCACCGCCGTGTCAGATGAGGGATTCGCTGGCGAGGTCGAGCGCGTGGCGAGTGTGGCGGGTGGCCATGGCGGCAAACATTGCCTCGCTGCGCTCGCTCTCCCCCACGATCTGCGAGGCGATCACCGACATGATGATGCCGCTGTAGGCATCGCGACAGAACTGGTGCCAGAACTCGTCGTGTTCGACGGTGATGCCGTACTCAACGAGAGCGCCGCAATAGCTCTCCACCAGATCGCGTTCGATCTCGCGACGAAGATCCGGCAACGGGCCAGCGCCGAGGAAGTAGCTCACATCGCTGCTCGCCGCGCCGTGGCCGGGCGTCTGCCAGTCGACCACCGCCACCGGGTACCCGCCGTGCTCCGCTCGGAACATCAGGTTGTCGAGTCGGTAGTCGCCGTGCGTGACGGTGGCCGGCATCGTGTGCCCTGCGATCCAATCGGCCAGTCGCAGCCCGAACCGTTCGATGAGGCCGATGCCTTCGCTGTCGAGGTATTTCGCATACGTACCGAGAAAGCCCGGCAGCAGCATGTTCCACAAACCCTCCAACATCGCCGCGTCGTCGGCGCCGCGGCGCTGCAGGAACTCGATCTCGTCGAGCGTCGGGTCGCCCCAGCGCGGGCCGTGTAGCCGAGCCAGTTCCAGCACGGCGGCGCGAGAATGCTCAGCGGAGCAGCCACTGAGTTGGTTCCCGGGCTGCGATGGCGCCAGATCCTCCAGCAGCAGCGCGAAATCGTCGTCGGCCTCGGCCCACTCGGCATGGTGGCAGTGCGCCACCCTGACGTCCACGGTGGGCGCGATCTGCTCGTAGAACTTCACTTCCCGCTCATAGGTGCGCAAGGCCTTGGCGGTCGCTCGGCTGGTGGGGTCGAGCGTCGGCAGTTTGGCGATCAGCGTCGCTGGCACGGCGCTGCGGTTCGAACGACGCAGTTCGAGCCGCAAGTTCATCCCCACCAGACCGTCACCGATCCGCGTGCGCCCCACCAACTCAACGTCGTCGCCCAGCGTTTCGCTGAGCCATTCCGAGGTGATCCCGTCGGGTGTCATGGGGATCGACGGTAGCCCTCCGCCGCGAACGACATGCGACGGAGCGCGCCGTCCGATACGGTCAATTACCGCATGTACCGGTTCCTGTTGAAACCCAAGTGGCTCGCCTTTCACCTGCTGTGCCTCCTGGCCATCGTCATGATGGTGATGCTCGGCTTGTGGCAGCTGCGGCGCTTGGACGAACGCAAGTCGTTCAACGACCGGGTGTCGGCCCACACACACGCACCGATCGCCCCGATCAAGGATCTGCTCGCGTTGCCCGAACCCGACGCCGAGTACCGCCGCGCCGAGGCCACCGGCACCTACGAGCCCGGCCATGAGTTCGTCGTCGTCAACGTCACCCAGGACGGCCTTGTCGGCCGCGACGTCGTCAACGCGCTGCGACTCGACGACGGCACGCTGGTGATCGTCAACCGTGGTTTCGTGTCCAACCGCGTCGCTGCGCCTTCAGCACCGACCGGGACGGTCACCGTCACCGGTCGTCTCAAGCACAGCCAAGGGGCCGGCCTGGGTGAGCCGTCGGATGTCGGCTCGGCGACACTCACCGAAATCCGCCGCGTCGATCTCGGTGCGCTGTCCCAGCAGTTCGACTCGCCAGTCGCGCCGATGTACCTCGAACTGCTGTCGTCAGAACCGGCCGAACCCGACACCGTGCAGGTGATCAAGTTCCCGGGCCTCGACAACGGACCACACCTCGGCTACGCGATCCAGTGGGTGATCTTCACGATCTGTGTCGGCGTCGGTTGGGTCTTCGCCGTGCGCCGCCATATCAATGAGCAGCCGGGCCGCCCCCCGAAGCAGCGTCGCGGTCCCCCGCCGATCGCCGACGAGTTCCTGTAACGCCGACCCCCCAGCGCGGCTTACAGTGAGGTCGTGCGGCAGCTCAACGGGATCGATGCCAGCTTCCTCAATCTGGAGACTGCCACCAACTTCGGGCACATCAGCTCGATCAGCCTCTACGACCCGCACGACTCGCCGGGCGGCGCCGGCCTGGAGGCCACCAAAGAGCTGATCCTCGAGCGCATCGATCGGTTGGTTCCCTTCCGGCGACGCCTGGTCACCGTGCCGCTGGGCCTCGACCTGCCGTACTGGATCGACGATCCCGACTTCGACATCGACTTCCACGTCCGCCACCACGCGGTCCCGCCGCCCGGAACACCCGAGCAACTGGCCGACGCCATCAGCCGCATCGTCGCCCGCCCGCTCGACCGGTCGCGCCCGTTGTGGGAGCTCTACGTCATCGAGGGTGTCGACGAGGGCCGCATCATCGCCCAGCTCACCAAGGTGCATCACGCCGCGGTCGACGGCGCGGCTGGGGCGCTGATGCTCGCCGCGCTCCTCGACCTCGACCCGGACTCGCGCCCCACCGGCCACCCGGCGCCGTGGCAGTCCGAGACCGTTCCCACCGATGAACAGTTGCTGCGACTGACCGCGATCGAATACCTGCGCCGCCCGGAGAAGGTGGTGCGCCTGGGGGTGAAGGCCACCCGCGATCTGGCCGCCTCCACCCGCTCGGGCGGACTGAAGGCACTCGCCGACCTCGTCGCCCAGCCCGTGCCCGGCCCGCTGGGCAACCTGATGCGCAAGCGGCTGCGCGCCCAGCACGGCCACGACGTCGATCACCCCCCGGCGCTGCCCCCGACCCCAGCGCCGCGCACACCGTGGAACCGGCCGATCTCGGCCCATCGGCGCTTCTCGTACACCTCGGTGCCGTTGGAGGACGCCCGCGTCGTGCGCAGGGTGTTCGACTGCACGTTCAACGATGTGGTGATGGCCGTGTGCTCGGGCACCTTGCGCCGTTACCTGCAGCTGCATGACTGCCTGCCGCCCGAAAGTCTGATCGCCATGGTGCCCGTCAGCGTGCGCACCGGCCAGGAGGACGACTGCTTCCAGAACCGGGTGTCGGCGATGTTCACCGATCTGGCCACCAACGAGAACGATCCGGTGCGCAGGCTGCGCCACGTACAGGGCAGCCTCATCACCGCCAAGCAGCACTTCGCCGCGATCCCCGCCGACGTGCTGCAGGACTTCACCCGCTTCGCGCCGCCCGCCGTTGCGGCACGGGCGATGCGGATGTACAGCCGGCTCCGCCTCGCCGACCACATGAACCCCCCGTTCAACCTGGTCATCAGTAATGTCCCCGGGCCGAACGTGCCGCTGTACTCGGCCGGCGCCCGACTGCTGCACTACTACCCCGTCAGCACGTTGATCGACGGCCAGGGCCTGAACATCACGGTGCAGAGCTACGACGGGAACCTCGACTTCGGCTTCCTCGGCTGCCGCGACCTCGTCCCCGACATCTGGGTCCTCGTCGACCTGCTGCACGAATCGATGCAGGAACTCGTCGACATCGCCGCCGCAGCCGCGAGACCGATCCAACCACCCAAGCGGTCGCGCCAGCGTTCGACCGCGCGTTAGAACGAAGCGGCGATCCGCTCGGCGATCATCACGACTGGCAGGTGCGTGTTCGCGCGCATCATCGAGGGGATGACCGAGGCATCGGCCACGACCAGACCTTCGCGCCCGAACACGCGGCCACTGGTATCCACCACGGCCATCTCGTCACCGGCGGCGCCCATCCGGCAGGTGCCGATCGCGTGCACGTAGTCGCCCACCGAGCGCCGCAACGCGTCGTCGGACAGGTCGTACGGCTCGACATCGGCGACAGCGGCGATAGCAGCACTCTGGGCCACACGTTCGGTGAGCGCGGCGGCCGCGCGCATAGCCAGCACATCGCGCTCGTCGTCCAGCATGTTGAAATCGATCATGGGATGCACCGACGGATCAGTCGAGACCACGCGCAACGAGCCACGTGAATGCACGCGCATCACGGCACCCATCAGCAACCCGAGCCAGGGCATCGTCGCATCAACCATGTCGAGCGCCAGCAACTGCAGATCGTTCGTGTCGAGGTGTGTCGCGCGCAGGCACGCCGAGCCAGCCAATCCACCAGGGGCGGCCACATGGCCGTCGCGCATGTGCAGCGCGATGGGGATCGACGGATGGTCTTGTAAGCCCTGACCGATACCGGGCAGGTCGACGCCGCTGCGTAGCAAGATGGCGGGCGAATGGATGGTGCCGGCCGCGAGCACGACCGTTCCCGCCTCGATGTGCGTCCCGCCGGCGAGCACCACACCCACCGCCCGGCGGCCCTCGAACACCACCCGGTCCACGAGCGCATCACCACGAGACGAGAAGTTGGGGCGCGAGCGAGCAGGTTCGACATAGACATCGTTCGTGCTGGCGCGGCGGCCATCGGCAAAGCGCGTCAGCAGCGCCAGTTCGGCTGTCGGTTCGGCGGCGAACAGCGCACGAGCAACCGAGCCGACCTCATGCGGTCGCGCCTGGTGAAGGGGCAGGGAGATGCGCTCGAACCACGGGGCAACCGCCGACCAACTCCATCCGGTGCAGCCGTACGTGGTCTCCCACTCGTCGTAGTCGCCAGGTTCGCCGGGGGTCGCGATCATCGCGTTCACGGCCGATGACCCACCTGCACCGCGACCTCGGGCATACACCCGTGGGCCTTGTTCGGCGGTGCGGGTAGCGAGCATGTCGGACCACATGCGGTCGGGTTCCAGCATCGCCTCGAGGAAGTTCGCGCCGGCGATCGCCGCCGGTGTGTGCGCCGAGTCGTGGTCGGGGCCTGCTTCCAGCAACAGCACCGTACGGTCGGGACGTTCGCTGAGACGTGCGGCCATCACTGCGCCTGCAGATCCGGCGCCCACCACCACGATGTCGTGACGCTCGGCCATGGCTCAGCCTTCCCTGGTGGCAGACGGCAGTCCGGCAAGATGGGCCGTGTCGTTGTAGCGATCGAGTCGCCACACGTTCGGCTTCAGCAGCAACAGTTCGGTGATCGACGTGTTGCGCGTATGGATCTGGAACTGACCCATCGCAGGTGCTTTCAGCGCCAGACGCACGACGGCGTCGATCACCCCGCCGTGGCACGAGATCACCACGATCTGGCCAGCGTACGCCTCTATGGTGCGCCGGACCGCGGTGCCCACACGGAACTGAAATGCTGCCACGGTCTCGCCGCCGGGGAACGTGGCGTCGAATGGGTCAGCGGCGTCCCACCATGCCCTGCGGTCTGGGTAGCGACGGACGAACTCGTCGAACGACAAACCGTCGCACTCGGGGCCAGGGTCGTGCTCGCCGAACCCAGGGTCGGTGACGATCGGCAGATTGCCCAAGGCCGGGGCGATGATGGCCGCGGTCTCGGCCGCTCGCGGGTACTGGCTGGAGACCAGTACATCGGCCTCGAACTCGGGTACTGCGGACCAACGGTCACGCAACCGTTCTGCCTGCAGACGGCCAAGGGGCGACAGGCCGGAACACGTACGCGGGCCACCGATGACGCGATCGACAGTGACGTTCGATTCCCCATGGCGAACGAGCACGATCCTGGTCACGCCGCCGACCTTACCTGGCGGCAACTGCGGCTTACTTTTCGTTCGCGCGCGCCCACACCATGGATGGGCTGGTCGTAGCTTCGCTTCAGTGGCACCCGGATCGCGTCTCACCATCCGCAGCCGCGATGCCGACCCCCGATCGGCGTCGCTGCTGGTCGATGCCCTGGCACTAGGCCTCACCCAGGTCACCGCGATCGATGTCGCTGACGTGGTCTTCTTCCATACTCAGCTCGCACCCGAGCACCGCAGCGCACTCGAGGACGTGCTGATCGACCCGTTGCTGCAGACCGCCACATGGCAGACGCCAGCGGGCGGGATCGACACCGAACTCCTGCCCGGCGTCACCGATCCGGCCGCCCAGGCGGTCGCTCTGGCGGCCCGCACGGTGGGCCTGCCCGCGGTGGAGGTCGCCACGGGTATGCATTTCGACGTCCACGGCGACATCGACGACGTCACGGTGTCGCTGCTCGCTCGTCGCTTGCTCGCCAACCAGGTGATCGAACGCTGGGCTCCGGCGCCGATTGCACCATCGTTCATCGACAGCCATGCAACGGCAGAACGGTCGGTCGATCACGTAGCGATCCGCGATCTCGATGACGTTGCACTGCTCGCGCTGAACAAGGAGCGCGGTCTGTCGCTCGACATCGCCGAACTGCACGCAGTCGCCGAGTTCTATCGGAGTGCGGGCCGCGAGCCCACCGACGTGGAGTTGGAAACGCTCGCCCAGACGTGGAGCGAGCATTGCTCGCACAAGACATTCCGGGCGCTCATCACCACACCGGACGGCACCCAGATCCAGCCACTCCTCCAGCAACTCCGGGAGTGCACCGACGCCATCGCCGCGCCGTTCGTCGTCAGCGCGTTCGTCGGCAATGCCGGCATCGTCACCTACCACCCCGGCACCACCGTCGCGGTGAAGGCCGAGACGCACAACCACCCTTCTGCGATCGAACCCTTCGGCGGCGCCAACACCGGCGTGGGGGGCGTGATCCGCGATGTGATGGGCACCGCCCACGACCCGATCGCAATCACCGACATCCTTTGCTTCGGCCCCACCGACATGCCCGCCGATCAGTTGCCCGAGGGTGTGCTGCACCCGCGCCTCATCCAGTCGGGTGTGATCGCCGGGGTCGCCGATTACGGGAACAAGATCGGACTGCCGACAGTGGCTGGCGCAGTCATCTACGACCCGGGCTACACCGCCAACCCGTTGGTCTATGCGGGGTGCATCGGTGTCGCTGATGCAGCACCACCGCTCCCCGGCCCGCAGCCCGGTGATCTCGTCGTGGTGATGGGTGGGCGCACCGGTCGCGACGGTCTGCGCGGCGCCACGTTCTCCAGCGCGACGATGGATGCCACCACCGGCGATGTCGCCGGCGCCAGCGTGCAGATCGGCGACCCGATCGTGGAGAAGCTGGTCATCGATGCCATGCGCGAGTTGCACGGGCTGTACACAGCCGTCACCGATTGCGGCGCGGGCGGCTTGTCCAGCGCCGTCGGTGAGATGGCCGAAGGGATCGGCGCTGAGGTCGATGTCACGCTCGCTCCTCTGAAGTACCCGGGGCTGCGGCCGTGGGAGGTATGGCTCAGTGAGGCCCAGGAGCGCATGGTGTTCGCCGTACCGCCACACCACTTCGACGCCCTGCTCGCTGTGTGCACCCGCCATGGGGTCGAGGCGGTCAGCCTCGGCACGTTCACGGGTGATGGAGTGTTGCGCGTACGCGCCGGTGATCTGCAGGTGTTGGAACTCGACACGCACTTCCTCCACGACGGGCGCCCACAGCGTTCGATGATCGCCGAGTTGCCCACGCCGTATCGCGGCGAACCCACGTTGCCCGAGTGCGACGACATGGCTGGCACGTTGTTGCGCCTGCTGGCGCACCCTGACATCGCGTCGAAGGAACATGTCATCCGCCGTTACGACCACGAGATCCGTGGCGCGACTGTGGTGCGGCCGCTCGTCGGCGAAGGGCACGACGGCCACGCCGACGGCGTCGTGCTGGCCCGCCCCACGGACACCCATGGGCTGGCCCTGGGTATCGGCGTGAACCCGTGGTACGGGCTGACCGACCCGGAGCGGATGGCCCACGCTGTGGTCGACGAGGCGATCCGCAACGTCGTCGCCGTCGGTGCCGATCCCGACAAGGTGTCGCTGCTCGACAACTTCAGCTGGGGCGACCCGCGCCGTCCGTCCACCCTTGGCGACCTGGTGATGGCCGTCAAGGGCTGCTGTGCTGCCGCACTCGCACACACCGCTCCTTTCGTGAGCGGCAAGGACAGTCTGAACAACGAGTACCTGGGCAGCGACGGCCAGCGCCACGCTGTGCCACCCACACTGGTGATCACGGCGATGGCCCATGTGCCCGACGCCGACCTGACGGTGACCCCCGATCTCAAGCGCGCCGGCGATGTGCTGGTGCTCGTGGGCACTACCGCCGCCGAGTTCGGTGGCAGCCACTTCGCGATGGTGGGCGGCACGGTCGGCCGCGC
>CAIXHI010000267.1 GCA_903919215.1 uncultured Acidimicrobiaceae bacterium | reverse complement strand
AGTCCCTTTGTGGCTATGTGGTTTGAGACACCGTCGGGTTGATCGCTGTGAGCGGTTGGCCGTGAAAGAGAGTCTCATAATGTCGTATGCCGTTCATCGTCTTGTTGCGCAGGCTGGTCCGTTGAGTGACCACCCGAGTCCGGAGCTTCCGAAACGACCAAGGCGCCGCCGGTTCGACCGCGCCTACAAGGTCTCGATCTTGGCCGAGTGGGATGCCTGCTCGGAGCACGGCGAGAAAGCAGCGTTGCTGCGTCGCGAGGGTCTCTACTCGTCGATCCTGTCGGACTGGCGACGCCAAGCGCGCTCGGGTGAGCTGACCCAGCAACCGGGACGCCGCCAGCCCACGATGGCTGAAGTCGAACGGCTACGTGTCGAGAACGAACAGTTGCGCATCGACCTTGCGCGGGCGAAAGTCGTGATCGAAGTCCAGGGAAAAGTGCGGGCGCTCTTGGACGATCTCTCCAAGAGCGCGGACACCGAGACGAGGTGATCGCGATCTTGGATGCTGGTGTTGCCGAGCTGACCCCGACCGTTGGGCGGGCAGCCGCGTGCCGGTTCCTGGGTCGCTCGCGCGCTGGTCACTACCGCGATCAGCAGGCCCCGTTGAATGGTCCACCACGACCTCGATCGCAGGGCTCACCGCGTGCGCTCAACAATGCCGAACGCCAGGCGGTGTTGGACGTATTGCATAGCGAACGGTTCTGCGACGCGGCACCCGCGCAAGTGTGGGCAACGTTGCTCGACGAAGACATCTACCTGTGTTCGATCTCGACGATGTATCGGATTCTGCATGCCAACAACGAGGTCCGTGACCGCCGCAACCACGCCTGCCATCCGCCACATGTCAAACCCGAGCTCGTTGCCAGCGCGCCGAATCAGGTGTGGTCGTGGGACATCACCAAGCTCGCCGGCCCACAGAAATGGTCCTGGTTCCATCTCTACGTGATCATCGACGTGTTCTCCCGGTTTGTTGTTGGCTGGCACGTCGCGACCCGAGAGACCGCTGCGCTGGCCAACGCAATGATCGCCACTGCGATCCACGAGCAGCAGGTGCCCGCCGATCAGCTGACCTTGCACGCTGATCGAGGGACCTCGATGACCTCGAAATCGGTCGCGTTTCTCCTCGCCGATCTTGGTGTCACACGCAGCCACAGCCGACCGCACGTGTCGAACGACAACCCGTATTCCGAAGCACATTTCAAGACCCTCAAACACGGCCCGATGTTCCCGAAGAGCTTCGCCAACATTGAGCAAGCCCGAGCATTCTGCGCGGAGTTCTTCGAGCACTACAACACCAACCACCGCCACTCAGGCATCGCGTTGCACACGCCCGCTGATGTCCACCACGGCCGCACCGACGACATCCGCCGCACCCGCCAAGCCGCTCTCGACGCCGCCTACCAGCACCACCCCGAACGGTTCGTTCGGCAAGCCCCGCAAGCCCCAACCCTGGCCACCCACGCCTGGATCAACCAACCCACCAACTAACACCAACTGTCTCAAACCCCTTGACATGTTCCGAGTTCGGGAACCCTGTCACACCCCTTCCGTATGGTTCGTGGTATGGCCCACAGCACCCACACCACCCAGGCCCCCGAACAACTGGCGCTGCTGTCGCCGGCCGAGATCCCGGTTCAGT
>CAIXHI010000266.1 GCA_903919215.1 uncultured Acidimicrobiaceae bacterium | reverse complement strand
GGGTCAGTTGGCCATCGGTTGCCCGGTGGCCCGCGAATCGTCTTTCCGAATCGTCATCGGTCTTTCCCGACGCCAGCAGTCTTTTCCGCTGTCATCCCCCGCTTCTGGTGCCAGGCTGCGGTGGATCGGCCCCGTGCGACATTTCTGCTCACGATTACTCTTCACTCACCTAAAAATTAGGCGGTGAGAGTGAACTGCTCGTTGGCAATTCTTGTTTGTGCCCCGTTTTACGAGTCTGAGCAACTCGGGTCGCACGCCCGCCCAGTGAATCTGACGTCGAAACCAGTCAGCCCCTTGTTTGGGATAGCGACGTCACCCTAGCAGCAGGTGGCAGACTCGTGCCCGATGAGCATCGCCGCTGAACATGACCTCGGGCCGTGGGAGCGGCGGCGTATCCACACTTCGCTGGAGATCGAGTGTGCTGCGCTGGCCCAGATCGTCGAGCACGGTCTCGACTCGGTCACGGTCGAACAGATCGCCGACGCAGCGGGTATCTCCACCCGCACCTTCTTCCGCTACTTCAAGAACGTGCGCGACGTACTGACCGCGGTCACGGTCCGCGAGACCGAACGGTTGTGCGTGTTGGTGCGCGCCCGGCCGAAGGACGAACCGCTCCTTGATGCATTTCGGGCCGTGTACAAGGACTTTGCGGCGATCGACCTCGGGATCCAGGACACCGACCAAGAGGACGCCGAACTGAAGTCCACCTCGCTTGCGTACTGGGGGCGCATCGTCCAGCGCGACCCGGAGGCCGGCCGCAGCCTTGGTCACGTCACCGAGGTGATGACGGAGCGATTTTCGGCCGTGATTCGCGAACGGCTCGATCTGCCGGAAGAGGATTTCATCACTGCTGGTGTACTGGCCGCAGCACTGGCGGGCGCAGTGTGGTTCGCCTACGTCCACTGGCTGCAGTTGGATACGACCGCCTCGCTGGGCACCTATCTCGACTCAGCCTTCGACTGCCTGGCAGCCCTGGGCTGACGCCACATGGCGCGCTTCACCCGGGCCGAGTTGCAGGCGCTGACCGGCACGATCGTCGACGATCTACTCGGCCCGGATGTGCGTCTGCTATTCGTCGGCATCAACCCTGGGTTGTGGACGGCCGCGGTGAACGCGCACTTCGCGCGCAAGGGCAATCGCTTCTGGCCGGCGCTGTACGCGGCGGGTATCACGCCACGGTTGGTGGACGCGAGCGACGGCATGCGGCCCGACGACCTGGCGATGATGCACGGTCTCGGGATCGGTATCACCAACGTCGTGCCCACCGCCTCGGCGCGCGCCGACGAACTGACGCGTGACGAGATCCGGGCCGGTGCCGCAGCGCTGGAGGCGAAGGTGGCGCTGGTGCGCCCGCAGGTTGTCGCCGTGCTGGGGCTGACCGTCTACCGCGACGCGTTCGCGCGACCGAAGGCAGCGCCCGGACGTCAGCCCGAGCGGCTCGCAGATGCCGAGCTGTGGGTGCTGCCGAATCCGAGCGGGCTGAACGCTCACGAAACCGTCGCCTCACTGGCCGCCGCCTACCGCGAGGCCTGGGACGCGGCTGGATGACGTTGCGTTTGAAGCCGAAACCGCACGGAGTGCGGGTGAGCCTTCAAACGCGGTGCTACCGCGAGGCATGGGACGCGGCTCAGGTGTAGCGGACGCCTTGGCGCTGTAGTTCCGTCTGCACACGGGCCATCGAGACCTCGCGCAGGCCGACGCCATCGTGGAGCGAGACGGCCGCAGCGATACCGGCGCCTTGGCCCAGCACAGCGCAGCAGCCCATGTTGCGCGTGGCCGCGTGCGAGATGCGATCGCCGCCGGATGATCGTCCGGCGACCAGCAGGTTGCCCACTCGCTGCGGCAGCAGGTTGCGATAGGGGAGCGCGAAGTAGCGGCCAGTAGTGGGCAGGATCAGGATGCCGTAGCCGTCGATGAACTCGGGGAAGATGCCGATCGAGTCGTCGAACCGCGCCTGCTCGCGAACATCGTGTTCGGTCATGTCGTAGACCGCCTCGATCTTGCGTGAATCACGGATGCCGAGGGTCATCCCGAAGTTGCGCAGGCGTGCCTGCTCGCACCCGGGGGT
>CAIXHI010000265.1 GCA_903919215.1 uncultured Acidimicrobiaceae bacterium | reverse complement strand
GCAAGCACTCCGATCGCAACCGCACCGCCGATGACCTGCAGGAGCAACACCGTGCTCGGTACCCGATCGAAGAGCGACGCCACACGTTCACCGTTGACGTCGATCGTGTCGTTCAGCGTCTCGATGTACAGCCGCGGTGCGGTCCCTGCCGGATCTGCGGCCAACGCCACACCGGCCGCAGCCCACAGCTCGCGTTGCAGCTCGCCGAGGCGCGACCGATCGGCACGGAAGTCAGCGTTGTTGGGCACCTGATCAGCCAGGTCGATCGCCCGGTCGGTGTACTCCTTCAACAGATCAAGTGAGGTCGAACGCGCTGGCTCGGACAACATCTGCGCACGCAGGTACGTCGTGCCGATCGCGTTCGCCTCCTTCACGACCAGTTGCCGGCGCATCTCGTAACGACCCACCGACATCGTCAGACCGAACGCCAAGAGCAGACCGACCAATCCCAGCAGCGTGCCCTGCACCACACCGACTGAGTTGTGACCAGCCTCGGATCGACCACGCAGACGTGCACCCACCAAGATCCCGAGGCCAGCGGTGCCGAGCACTGCAAGCGTCAGCACGATGAACAGCAGCGGAGAACTCAGGCTCACGAACATCGGACACTTCCCCAGCTTGGTCTCGGTTCGCCGATGCTATCCACCGACCGGAGGAGGTCTCGGCGTGGCGTCGCCGACTACGTTTTCGGCGGGGATGTCAGAAGGGGGAGGACCGTCGATGTACGACGTCATGCAAGGTGTTCGGGTGATCGAAGTCGCGGAGCACACGTTCGTGCCCGCAGCAGCCATGATCCTGGCCGACTGGGGCGCCGACGTGATCAAGATCGAGCGCGTCGCCGGTGGTGGCGATGCAGCGCGCAGCATGCGCGCTATTCAGCGGCCTGGCCTGAAGAGCAACCCGTACTTCGAAGCTGCCAACCGCGGCAAGCGCGGGTTGGGCCTGGATCTCACCAAGGCCGAGGGCCGCGAGTACCTGTACAAGTTGATCGAGAGCGCCGACGTGTTCATCACGAACATGCGCGACGACGCGTGCATCAAACTCGGCATCACCGCCGCCGACGTGCAGCAGATCAACCCGAAGATCGTCTACGCCAGTGGTACCGGCTACGGCCGTCGCGGCCCGCTCTCCGCCGCCCGCGGTTTCGACATGCCGTCCTCGTGGACTCGCAGTGGCTCGGCGTTCGTGCAAGCACCTGCGAACGGTGGACCGCCGCCGAGCCAGCCTGGGTCGGTGGGCGACCTCACCGGCGGTGCCACGCTCGCCGGCGCAATCTGCGCCGCGCTGTTCCGCCGCGAACGCACTGGCAAGGGTGCCATCGTCGATCACGCGCTCTACCAGATGGGCACGTACATCATGAGCCAGGCACTCATCCAAGCCTCGATGGGATGGAAGGCCGCTGGCCCGATGCCTGCCCGTGAGGCCATGCCCGACCCGATGCTGAACTGGTACAAGACCAGCGACAACCGCTGGCTGCTGCTGTGCCTGCTGTACGAAGCGTGGTGGGAAGACTTCGCCACCAAGGTCGGCCGACCCGAGTGGATCACCGACCCGAAGTTCGTCGACTCTGCGGCCCGCGCCGCCAACTGCGTCGAGATGATCGCCCAGCTCGATGCCATCTTTGGGAGCCAGACGCTCGCCGAATGGGAAGCCCAGTTCGCCGAGCTCGAGGGTGTGTGGTCACCGGCCAAGAGCCCTGAAGAGGTCATCGCCGACCCGCAGGCATTGGAGAACGGGTTCGTCACACCGGTGACGTACCCCGACGGCGACCATTACCTCACCGGTGCTTCTCCGGCCCAGTTCGATGGCCGGCCGGTCGGTGAGCTGAAGGCCTCGCCCGCCCACGGCGAGCACACCGACGATGTGATGCGCGAGCTCGGCCTGACGGACGAGCAGATCGCCGAGTTGAAGTCGCGCGGGATCGTGATCTGACAGAGGAATCGTCCCGCCAGAGGAACGACCCGCGCACCGCTGCTGATCGGTCGCTGATGACCAGGACAGATTCTCAAGCCCGTCTTGACGAACATACCCATTCTTTCAGATAGGGCTACTTCTCGTCACTTTGCGTGAGCTTCACACACTATACGTATAGGTCATTCGGCCTATTTGTGATAGATCGCCTTGCTTTCTGTGTTTCCCCAGGCTTGAGTACCTCCCGTCGGACACCACGTCCGACAGGCGAAGCGAAGAAGTCCCGGCTGCATATTGGTCGCCCTGGTCGGGACGGAGCGAGTGGCGAACCCGGCGCCTGTGCAGTACCCCACACACATTCACAGGATAGAGGAAACCAAAATGAAGATCACCAAGAAGAAGCTCGCCATTGTCAGCACCGTCGTCGTCGCCTCGCTGGGCGCCACGGCCGCCTTCGCTTACTGGACCACTGGTGGTTCGGGTACGGGTACGGCAGACGCCGGGTCGTCGGCCCCGGCCCTCGTGCTGCACACCAACTTCGACGCCGGCCTGCTGCTCGGCGGCCAGAAGACCGTCACGGTCACCGCTGATGGCAACAGCACCGACGACGTGTCGCTCGGCGGCAAGACCCTGTACTTCACCGTCTCGACCGATGACGCCGGCTGCACCGCCGCCGACTTCACCCTGCCGAGCGCGACCGCCACTGCTGGCATCGTCGTGCACGCTGCGGATTCGGCCGTTCAGATCGGCTCGGCCACGCTGACGATGATCTCGCGTGACTCGGTGAATCAGGACGGTTGCAAGGACGCGACGATCACCGTCAACGTCACCACCACCGCCCCGGTCCCGGCCTGATCTAGTCGTTGCGTGATGGGGGGCAGGGCAACCTGCCCCCCATCACGACGTTTCAGCCCTGCTCGTACCCGACCCCAACACATAGCCCAACAAAGAAGGAGGTGACATTGTGAAGAACACCCGTGCTGCCCGGCTTGCTGCCGCTCATGTGATGAAGTTCGTCGCGATGTTGACTCCTGTTGGTCTCGCCGGTGCGCTCATGTTCGCGTTCCTCACCACGGACTCCACCAAGGACGCATCAACCCCCACCACATCGTCCGCCCCGTCCACCACACAGGTGATCGGCGGCACCGGCACCGGCACCGGCACCGATGCCGGTGGTTCCGAGGTCGGCGTTGGTTCCACCACCACGGTCGTGGGTGTTCGCCCGACCACCACGATCAGTTCCGACGTCGCCGGCCAGACCACCACCACGGTCAACCAGCAATCCGAAGCGCCGGTCCCCTGTGTCCTCGACCAGGGTCAGACCCCGTGCGGTTTCACGATCAGCGGCAACCCGTCAGGCATGTTCTCGCCGGGCGCGTTGGCCCGCCATATCGATCTACAGATCACGAACACCAACTCGTTCGCGATCACCGTCACCGAGATCACGATCACAGTCGCGCATGCCACCAGCCAGGTCGGCTGTGACGGCACCGACAACCTGATTGTCACTCGCCCGTTCTCTGGCGTTGCTGTCATCCCGGCAGACAGCTCCGTGCACCTCTTTGATCTGGCGCCAGCGGTCACGTTCGCCCAGTGGCCGATGTTGCAGATGCCGAATCTGTCGTTGAATCAGGACGCCTGCAAAGGCGCGACGTTCGTGCTCAACTACACCGGAACGGCAATCTCGTGAGCCGCCGCGTCCGTGCGCTCGTGATTGCAGTCGTCACCGGCGCCGTTGTCCTCATCGGGGGGACAGCGTTCGCGTATTGGAACACCAGTGGAGCGGGCACCGGCACAGCGATCACTGGCCAGAGTGTCAACGTCACGGCGCAACCGATCGTTGC
>CAIXHI010000264.1 GCA_903919215.1 uncultured Acidimicrobiaceae bacterium | reverse complement strand
TCAAACGGAGTGGGAACAGGGGCGTGACGCTCAGGTAGTGAGCGCGTGTTTGCAGGCGTGCAGCGTCTCGACGAAGGGCACCCGCTCGGCGATCGACAACACCGAATAGGCCGGGCGGACAAGGCGGTCGGTGAGCGCCTCGGCTTCGGCCATCTTCGCGTGCACTGCGTCGTCGATCAGCGGGGCATCCTCGGGCTTCCACCCGAACATCGCCGCGTCGTTCGGACGCTTCACATGGTGAGCGGTCTTGGAGTCGAGCCCGACCGCTCGCAACGCGAGCAGGTGTGCGCTGCCGCGGTACTCGCGCAGGATCGCCAGCAGTTGCATCGCCCGGCCAGGCGCGTCGGCGGCAGCCGGCTCGGCAGCGGTAGCGACGAACAGGGGCAGTGAATCGCCGTCACACGCGGCGAGCACCTTCTCGCCCGCAACGACAAAGGCGGCGAGATCGGGCACCGAGCCAAGCTTCGAGCGCCCGTGTTCCGCGCACGCCAGCATGCACTCGCGCCCGGCCTCGCGCGGAGCGATGATCGCGCGGCCACTCGTCCACGCGCGCTCCATCAAGCGTGGATTGAAGTAGCCGAACGCGGCGACCACGACGGACGACTCGACATCGCCGAGCACACCACCGCGACCCATGATGTAGAAGCCCAGCGGATCAAGGCCCAACTCGGCGCCACGGGCCATCGTCGCCGGAGCGAAGTAGAAGGCAGCGCCGATCTCGCCGATGATCGGGCACGCAGTGTCGATGAGTTGCTGATCGTCCATGGAGGAAACGTAGCCAATTCACCCCCTCCCAATTCCCGTTCAGGTCGCACCAGATCCACGGGGCTTCGTGGCCCCTGTGTGACACGAAGGCGGTGGTGGGGGTGCAGAGCGAGTTCAATGGCTGCATGAGCCGGCCCTCCCCTGCGCCCCTGCCATCACGCGCTCGCGTCGTCGTGATCGGCGGCGGCATCATCGGCACCTCCATCGCCTACCACCTCGGCCATCTCGGCTGGACCGACACCGTGCTGGTCGAGCGCGACCAGTTGACCTCGGGCACCACGTGGCACGCCGCCGGGCTGATGGTGACATTCGGATCGACCAGCGAGACCAGCACCGAGCTGCGCAAGTACACCCGCGACCTGTACACCAACCTGGAGGCCGAGACCGGCCTGGCGACCGGGTTCAAGCCGGTCGGTTTCGTCGAGCTGGCGGCCGACGAAGGCCGCCTCGAAGAGTTCCGTCGGGTCTCCACCTTCAACCGTCACTGCGGTGTCGACGTGCAGGAGCTGTCGCCGAAAGAGGTCGCCGACCTGTTCCCGTTGGCACGCACCGACGACCTGCTGGCCGGGTTCTACGTGCCGGGTGACGGCCGGGTGAACCCCGTCGACGCCACCATGTCGTTGGCCAAGGGCGCCCGCCAGACGGGCGTCACCATCGCGCAAGGCGTCAGCGTGCTCGACGTGATCGTGAAGGACGGGCGCGTGCGCGGTGTCGTCACCGACCACGGCACCATCGAGTGCGAACACGTCGTCAACGCGGCGGGTATGTGGGCGCGCCAACTCGGCGAGAAGTCCGGGGTCTCGATCCCGCTGCAGGCCGCCGAGCACTACTACCTCATCACCGAACAGATGGAAGGCCTCGACCCGTCGTGGCCCGTGATCGAAGACCCGGGCAACTTCGGCTACTACCGCGAGGAAGTCGGCGGTCTGATGATCGGCCTGTTCGAGACCCAGTGCGCCCCGTGGAACGTGAAGGCCATCCCGCACGACTCGTCGTTCACCTCGATCCAGCCCGACTGGGATCGCATGGGTCCGTACGTCGAGGCGGCCATGAGCCGAGTGCCGAAGTCGCTGGACACCGGTATCCGCACGTTCTTCTGCGGGCCGGAGAGCTTCACCCCCGACCTGCGGCCGATCATCGGCCCGGCACCCGAGGTGCAGAACTACTGGGTCGCCGCCGGGCTGAACTCGATCGGCATCCTCACCGGCGGTGGGCTGGGGCGTCTGGTCGCACACTGGATCGTCGACGGCGACCCCGGTGCCGACGTCACCGGCATGCACCCCGACCGGCTGCAGCGCTACCAGGCCAACCCCGAGTACCGGCGCACCCGTACGGTCGAGTCGCTGGGCATGGTGTACCAGTGCCATTACCCCAACAAGGCGCTGCACACGGCGCGCAACGCGAAGCTCTCGCCGCTCCACTCGAGGTTGGTCGAGCATGGCGCGTACTTCCGCGACGTCAGTGGCTGGGAGAGCGCCGACTGGTTCGCCGGCACCGGCGCCACCCCCGAGCCCGGGCCCCTCACCTGGACGCGGCCGACATGGTCGGCGAACTGGGAAGCCGAACACCGCGCCTGTCGTGAGGGCGTGATCGTGATGGACATGAGCTTCATGTCCAAGTTCCGGGTACAGGGCCGCGACGCCGGACGGGTGCTCGACCACGTGTCGGCCAACGCAGTGAACGGCGACTCCGGTCAGATCGTCTACACGCAATGGTTGAACGAGCGTGGGTTGCTGGAGGCCGACCTCACCGTCACCAAGCTGGCCGACGACGAGTTCTTCGTGGTCGCCACTGACACAGCGCATCGTCATGTCGAGGCGCACCTGCGGCGACACATCGGCGACGCACACGCCTTCGTCACCGACGTCACCGGCGCCTACGCACAGATCAATGTGCAGGGGCCGCGTTCGCGCGAACTGCTCGCGTCGCTCACCACCGCCGACGTGTCGAACGAAGCGTTCCCGTTCCGCACCGCCCGCGAGATCGATCTTGGTTTCGCCCGCGTGCTGTGCATCCGCATCACGTACCTGGGCGAGCTGGGCTACGAGCTGTACGTGCCCACCGAGCAGGCCGTGCACGTGTACGACCTGCTGCTCGTCGCGGGGGAACCGTTCGGCGTGCGCCCGGCTGGCCTCAAGGCGCTGGCCAGCCTGCGCATGGAGAAGGGCTACCGCGACTACGGCCACGACATCGACAACACCGACGATCCGTTGTCCGCCGGCTTCGGTTTCGCGCTCGCGCTCGACAAGCCGGGAGGCTTCGTCGGCCGCGACGCAGTGCTGGCGCGCAAGGCCGCCGGTCCGCTGACGCAACGCTTGGTGCAGGTGTTCGTACACGACCCCGAACCGCTGATGTTCCACGCCGAGGTCGTTCGCCGCGATGGCACCGCCGTCGGCTACGTACGTGCCGCCTCGTACGGCCACACCCTCGGTGGCGCTGTGGGCCTGGCGATGGTGAACGACTGGCGCAACGATGGAGAGTGGACCGTGGAGATCGCCGGTCGCCAGTACCGCGCAAGCATCTCGCTCAAACCGCTCTACGACCCGGACAACGCGCGCATCAAGGGCTGAACGTTCAGCGCTTGCGCACAACCTGGCTGCCGATGCTGTAGCCGGCGCCGAAACTGCAGATGACACCGAGGTCGCCGCTGACGAGATCGCCGCGGTGCAGGTGGAAGGCAATGACCGAACCGGCCGACGACGTGTTCGCGTAGCGATCCAGAATCACCGGCGCCTCGTCCTCGTTGGGCACCCTGCCGAGCACACCCTTGGCGATGAGTTGGTTCATCTTCAGGTTCGCCTGGTGCAACCAGAAGCGGCGGACCCCCGAAGGCTCGAGCGTCAGCGCATCGAGTTGTTCGCGGATGTGGCCCACCACCATCGGACACACCTCCTTGAACACCTGCTGCCCGCGCTGACGGAACACCAACTCCATCGGGTCGCGCTCACCGTCCTCGCTGGGGTTGAGGAACCCGAAATCGTTGCGGATGGCATTCGAGAACTTCGTCTGCAGGCGACCGCGCAGCACTTCCCACTGTTCGCTCGCGATTGCGTCGGCAGCGCGCTCGAGCACGATCGCCGTGCATGCGTCGCCGAAGATGAAGTGGTGGTCGCGCATCGCGAAGTTGTTGTGACCCGAGGTGATCTCGGGGTTGACCACCACGACCAGATTTGCCGAGCCGTTGCACAACGCATCGACACCGGACTGGATGCTGAACGTGGCCGAGGAACACGCCACGTTCATGTCGTACGCCCAGCCGCTTGCGCCGAGCGCGGCCTGGATCTCGATGGCCACCGCGGGGTAGGCGCGCTGCAAGTTCGAGCAGCCGACGATCACACAATCCACCTCATCGGGCCGACGACCGGCCTGGGCGAGCGCCTCGTGGATCGCGGGCAACGCCATCTCGGCCTGCAACCCCAACTCGTCCTCACCACGCAGCGGCAGGTGCGGCCGCAGTCGATGCGGGTCGAGCACACCGTCCTTGTTCATCACGAACCGGCTCTTGATACCGGACGCCTTCTCGATGAACTCGGCATCGGGCACCTGCCGGGCCTCACGTGCCCCGACCGCGATCTCGGACGCATGCGCTGCGTTCCACTCGTTCACCGACACCGTCAGCGACGCCACCAACTCCGCATTGCTGATGGAGTAGGGAGGGGTGAACAACCCGGTCCCGGTGATGACGACGTCTGCAGATGGCACGGTTGCTGACGCTACTGGTGTACTGCCCGGACCGACGGGTGGCTCAGCCCGGCAGCACCACGAGGTCGGTGCGGGCGAAGTCGTCGCCCGTACACAGCAGCGGCACATCGAAGTGCTGCGCGAGCGCGTACGAGAAGCAGTCGCCGAAGTTGAGTGCAGCCGGGTGACGACCCTTGCCGAAGCGCTCGAACGCGGTACGCGCCAAACGGATGAGTGGCTGATCAACCGGCATGCACACGATCCCGCTGGCGATGACGACATCGTGGAGCGCGTCGATGGCATCGGTGCCAACACGGCCGAGCGCGACCATCGACGCCTCCAACAGGTTGGACGCGGTCATCACTGCCCCACCTGCGCTGGCGAGTGCGCCCTCGATTGCCGACCTACCGGGCTCGTCGAGCAGGATCGCGAGCAACGCCGACGAGTCCACGGCCAGGTCCACCGGCGCCGGGCGAGCGAGCGAACTCATATCGGCAGCCCGTTCTCGTCCCACTGCAGCACATCGTCCACTCCGACGTCGTTCAGCACGGGTAGCGCCCTGAACCGCTCTGCTGCTCGCTGGATCCGACCGAGCTTGCTCTCGCGCCCCATCCGTTCTCGCTCGAGCCGTTCACTCAGGCTGTTGATGACGGCGGTGGTGAGGCTTTCGCCGGTGATGCCGACAAGTTCGCGCAGCAGTTCATCTGCCTCGTCGTTCTTGATGCTGAAGGCCATGTCTAGAACATTACCTATCTTCTAGACACGCTGCAGTCACCCTTCGGCGCACGGCCGTCGTGCGTCCGCAGGCGAGCGTCACAGACGTTGTACTGCTGGTGGCCCTATCGTTGAGTGATTCACGAAACGAGAGACACCGTGTCCGACGAGACCACCGAACACCAGAGCGACGACGTCACGTCTGACGTCACCCCGCAGGAGACCACCCCGCAGGAGCCGGCCGAGCACGAGGCCGCTGCGCAGGAGACCACCCCGAGCGAGCCCGCCGCGCAGGAGGCCGCCGAGCACGAGCACGAGCACGAGCCCGCAGCACAGCACGCCGCACCGCAGGAGAACGGCTTCGCCGCCCTCGGCCTGCGCCCGGAACTGCTGAAGGCACTCGATGCACTGGGCTACGAAGAGCCCACCCCGATTCAGCGCGAGACCATCCCCTACCTGATGGCCGGCAAAGACCTCCTCGGTCAGGCCGCCACTGGCACCGGCAAGACCGCCGCCTTCGCCCTCCCGGCGCTGCAGCTGATCAACGGCCGTGCGGCCTCCAAGCCGGTCGCCCTCGTGCTGGTACCCACCCGCGAACTGGCCATGCAGGTCAGCGAAGCGTTCTTCCGTTACGGCAACGCCCTGGGCGCGAAGTGCGTGCCCGTGTACGGCGGCCAGCCGATCTTCCGCCAACTGCAGGCACTCGACCGCGGTGTGCACATCGTCGTCGGCACCCCGG
>CAIXHI010000263.1 GCA_903919215.1 uncultured Acidimicrobiaceae bacterium | reverse complement strand
CGGTTGCTGCGACTCCACCGGAGAACGAGCGCTTGAGCATGGTGTCAGACTAGTTCGTCGGCCAGGTCGGCGGGATCTGCGGCAGGTTCTGCGCGTTGGGCCACTCGATACGCACCGGTGACGCCCGCTCCGATGACGATCATGCAGCCGAAGAAGCTGAGCGGGATGGGGATCAGCCAAGTGGGTTTGATGCCCTGCCACCGCAGTCGGTAGAAGTCCTGCAGCACCTCGAGTTGCAGGACCCGAAGGCGGTCGCCGGCGCGCACGTGCAACAATGTTTCGGTGAGGTTGGCCTGCAGCGTCTGCGGGTCCACCATCGCCACCGGCAGGCTGAGTGCCACACCGGCAGCCATCGTCGTGAACGTTGCCACGCGCAGCGGGCGCGGGGTGTCGGCTCGGCACACGGCGACCAGCGCGAGCGGCGCGACGGCGTACATCGGCAGCATCAGGCGCGGCCCCATGGTGGCACCACCCCACCACTGGTAGTACCCCGCGTTGAAGAGGAAGTAGCCCACGAACGCGGCGAGGGATGCGATGGCGATCGTGCGCAAGCTGGCGTCCGTGCGGATCAGCCACACTGCGCAGACCACCAGCAGGATCACCCACGGCGACCAGAAGAAGATGCCGCGGTAGGCATCGAACGACAGGAACCATGCTGCGTCCAGTTTCGGTGACGTAACACCCATGACACCCTTGGACATTCCTTCGCGGAAGAACTGCGACGACTCGTACTGGTACGGGATGCTGGGGCTGCCGAAGATCGCGATGCTGTAGACGATGAATGCACCGAGGGGTACCGCCGCCGCGCCGCCAGCGACCGCCAGCAGTTGCAGTCCTCGCACCCGTCCGGCCTTCCAGCACGCGGCCAGCAGGAACACACCGATGATGGCCACGGAGATGATGAAGGTCAGGTCGAACACCAGTGCAGCGCCCAGCAGTCCGCCGATCGCTGCCGCCCTGCGAATGCGGAACGGTGGTGGGGCGAGCAACAGCGTGAGCGCGCCGAGGCAGGCGGCGATTCCGGGGAGATACGGGAAGAACACGGTGGAGTAGCCGAACATCATGCTGCCGAAATAGGTCCCGGCCGTCGCGAGGATGGCCAGTCGAGGGATTGCCCCCAACCGCACGAGGAGCAGTGCCAGCAGCATCACGGCCACGGCGGCCGGGAGTGCCACGGCCCAGCGAGTGAGCACGTACTGAATGAACTGGAAGCTCGGATGCCAGTGCGTGAGCCGCGCCACATCGCTGATGACGGCATACATCGGCAACGCGACCACCGACACGCCGAAGACCTTGTCGCTGTAGTAGTGCCCGCCGTAGTAGGCCTTGTCGCCCGTGGCGTACGGCTCGGTGGCCTGGTAGGCGTCGATCGACAGAGTGCCGCGATCCACGGCGGAGAACACCAGATCAAGGCGCGAGTTCGAGTTCCAGCCGGTGGCCGGATGGGTGAGCAGACAGGTGGCGACAAAGACGGTCACCCCGAGGAGCAGGATTGCTCGTCGGGGGGAGGCATGGCGAAACAAGTGGGTACTCCGTCTGCTGCCGGGCCGACGCGGGTGTGCTCGGCAGTACTGCCAGTGAGTCTTGCTGATCGTGGAGCGAGATGGGCGCCGCCCGATGGGCGATCGACGTTGCTCAGGTGTCGAGCACGCTCTGTGCTGGCACCAACGCCGCGTCGAAGAAGGCAAAGAACTCGCGGCTCGAGGCCTTCACGTAGTGCATCGGGTCGGAACTCATGCGCTGGTCCACGGTGGCGGCGGCGAGCGCCCCATTGGGGAAGTGTGTGAACAGCGCGAAGTTGGGCCAGGACCCGTTGATGTCCAGTTGTACAGCCTTCATGCAGCCGACGTTGATCAGGATCTGGGCCAGTTGCGGTGCGTTCGACTTGCCGACCATCACGTAGCCGATGCGGCCATCCTTCAGCTCGCACACCGCGCTGCGATTGACGAAGATCTCCCCCGTCGACATTGCGCCCCAGTAGACGTGCTGTCGTTTCGCGTTGTCGATGCCGGACTGCCCGTTATCGACCAACAGCACGAGGTTCTGCCGCAGGCTCTGCCACGAGCCGTCGTCGATGATCTCGCGGCCGAGTTCACCGATCACCAGTTTCCCCGCGCGGGTGATGGCCAACGTGGCTCGCCCTGGAAGCAGCTTCTGCACCACCTTGCCCTCGGTCGCAAAACCGCCGAAGGAATGCTCGAGTCGGAAGCCGCCGTTCATCGCCGCCACGAGCGATGGCCACAGCTCCTCCGGCACGTGATCATCGCGGACCCATGTGCCGCCGGGAGTCTCGCGACCGTTGAACATGCCCACTCGCAGATACGTCTGGTCGATCACCACGACGGTGGCGACGATGCCGCCGGTGTCGGCAAGCGGACGCAGGCTGGTCGCCCACATCGCGTCCATTCCATGCGCCTGGGCAACCGCCTGCCACTGCCCTTCACCGGCTAGAGCGGGTGAGAAGGAGGGCATCAATGGCGTCGGTGCGGCGGGGGTGTAGATCGTGGTGGTGGTGACCTCGCTGAGGACGGTGGTGGTCGAGGCGGCGATCGTGGTGCTGACCGCGAGGGTCAATTGTTCGGCGGGTTTCTTGGACGGCGGGTCGCTGTAGACCACGGTCTCCATCCAATCGATCGCGCCGCCCAGGCCGTGGTCGCGCCCCCAGCTCGTCATCCGTTGTGTGGCGGTGTCGCCGTTGTCCTTCAGCACGTAGCGAGCGAAGGTGACGCCATCCCACAGGAGGGTCGCCAGTGACAGGGTCCACACGGCGATCCACAGTTGGCGACGGCGCGGGGCATTGCGGCGCAAGGTGAGCGTCCATGTCACCGCGATGGTGACGGCGACGCCGGTGGCCAGTCCGCCGGTTCCGGAAGTGAGGTGCAGCACACGGAACACCAGCACGAACAGCGCAGCGCCCACGGCCCACGACACGATCGATTTCCATCGCTGGTAGCGGGTCGTCAGATGCTGCTCGCTCGCCGATTGATCCACCGCTCCACCGCCTGGCTTTCGGACTTGGATGTCATGGTAGCCAGCGCGGCTCGGCCCGTCGTCGCCGATGCGGCCGCGCAGCAAGCCAGGGGCCCGACCATTAGAGTTCCGGTTTCGTGAGCAGCACCCCCGGGAGGCGTGTCACCGTGAAACGTGCGACGTGGTCCATCTTGATTCTGTGCTGTCTGCTCCCGGCGTGCTCGCAGGGCAACGCACAAGGCGCCGGTGACGATGTGGGATCGATGCCGATCGCCTCGTTGCCGGGGCCGCTGACCACAGTGCCGTTGGCCACGTCCACCGCTGTCGCGGACACCACGTCCACGACAGCGCCAGTTGCGGCGTTGATCGATCCGGAGACGATGGCCGGTCGCCGGGTGGGACCCTTCGCCGAGGAGGAGTTCGTGAAGTGCTCGGCTGCCTCGGCCGCCAAGGCAGTGGGCGATCCTGTCGCACTTGCCGACTATCCTAACCGGCCGACGCTGCTGCAGGCCGCGGCCGACCCCGCTGCGCCGCTGCTGGTGATCTTCCACGGTCAGCACGGGTGCATCGAGAACGTGCAGTCACGCACGGACCTCGAGACGATCGGTGCCGCCGCCGGTGTCAGTGTCCTGTGGTTGTCGGGTGAACCACTGCCGAGGCGTTCGTGGAACGTGAACGGGAGGTGCTGTGAACCGGCCAGCACGAACCACACGGACGACTTCGCCTATACCGCGGCAGCGATCGCCGCAGCGCGAACCGCCGGACTGTCGCCGCGTTCGGTGCTGTCGGTCGGAGTGTCGAACGGTGGCGGTATGGCGCTGGCTGCGGGATGCAAACTGCCGGAGCTGTTCGCGGCGGTGATCAGCGTGGCGGGTTGGGCACCGTTGCCATGTCAACGGCACGACATGTCGCTGCTCACCTTTGGTGGCACCGAGGACGTCACCCTCGGGGCGAAGACGGCGACGAAGATCGAGACGATGTGGCGCAAGGATGTCGTCGACTGCCCCGACGAACCCACGATCGAGACGTTCGAGGTACGCACCTCCACGACATGGCGCGGCTGCACCGGCGGCACGACTGTGCGATTGGTGACGCTCGAGGGCATCCCCCACACGTGGCCCAAGTTTCCGTTCTACGACATGGATGTCGACATCATTCGCTTCGCCCGCGGCGAGTACGCCTGACAGGAGTCAGCGGATACGGCGAACCATCGACACTTCGTCGAGACGTAAGCGCCGTCCGTCCGCATAGTGCAGTTCGTGGCGCAGCGTGCCGTCCTGACGCCACTTACGGATCGCCGGGGTGCCGTCCTTGCCGTCGCTGCGTTTCCCGGCCCAGTAGCGCTCTTCGTAGTGCACGCGCCCGTCGGCGAAGTAGCCGCGTGCGGCCGGGGTAGCGGCGCCGGGGTCGTGTAACAGACCGTGCGTGTAGAACAACTCGTACTTCAGTCGGCCGTCGGGGCGGAAGCGGCGGTAGGCGGGGTAGTTGCGTCCCGGGTTGTCCAGTTCGCCGGCCTTGTACCACGCGACGTAGATGATGTGCTCGGCATCGTGTCGTCGGACGCGGCCGGTGAACGTGGTGGGGATCTCCGCCTCATCGTGAATGTCCAGCGTCGTGACGACGCGGAAGCTCATCGAGTTGGGGATGAGGTCGATCAGCTCCATCGCCGACCAGTATCGCGGATCTCAGACGGCGAGCAGGTCGCGGGCGCCAGTGTCGCTACTGGGGTGACGCAGCTTGCTCATGGCACGGGCTTCGATCTGGCGGATGCGCTCACGGGTGAGGTTGAAGTGCTCGCCCACCTCTTCGAGGGTGCGCGGCTCGCCACGGTCGAGGCCGAAGCGCAATTTGAGGATCTCTCGTTCGCGCTCGTCGAGCGGTGCCAGTAGGCGGGCGATCTCATCGGGCAGCAGCGAGGTCGCGGCAACTTCGAACGGGCTCTCCGCCGAGCGGTCTTCCACCACATCGCCGAGTTCGGCGTCGCCGTCTTCGCGCAGCGGTTCGCTGAGCGACAAGGGCTCGGCTGCGAAGCGCAGGGCCTCGGTGACCTTGTCCTCGGGCATCTCGACTTCTTTGGCCAACTCGCTGAGTGTGGCCGGGCGACCCAGCTTCAGCTCGAGGCGGCTGCGCGCCTTCTGCAAGCGGGCGAGCGTGTCGCCGGCGTGCACTGGCAGACGGATGGTGCGCCCGGTGTTGGCGATACCACGAGTAATCGCCTGACGGATCCACCACGTGGCGTACGTGGAGAACTTGAAGCCCTTGCGCCAGTCGAACTTCTCGACGGCGTGCATCAGGCCGAGGTTGCCCTCTTGGATGAGGTCGAGCAGCGGCAGACCGGATGCCTGGTACTTCTTGGCGATGGAGACCACGAGTCGCAGGTTGGACTGCACGAACGCGCGCTCGGCGTCTTCACCTTCACGTGCGGCCCGGCGCAGTTCGCGCTTCTTGGCAGCGGTGAGATCGGTGGCCTTGTCCAGATCGGCGATCGCGGCTTTGCCACTCTCGATCTGCTTGGCGAGGCGTACCTCGTCGTCCTTGGTCAGCAGCGAATACTGACCGATGTCGGTCAGATACAGGCGGACCAGGTCCTCTTCGTCCCGTTCCACGCGATCTTTCGCCACGATTGCTCCTCGAACTGGACGGTGCCCGGATCGGAATCCCGACCCCACGAATGGCATGACGATACACACGCCATGGAGCGACTCACACCCCGTGCACAGATTCACAAGCACAAGCTTTTCTCTGTCGCGAGCAGGACTTCGGTCATCGGGCACACCGGGCTGAAGTTCGGCTGAAGGGCGGCTGCGATACCAGGGGCGCAGTGGCGAGGCGAGACGACACTGCGCCACTAACGTTGCCCGCATGTCGAATCCTTTGATGAACGAGAAGGCTGCGGCCAATGCCGTTCGCGCCGGCTGGGGCGCCCCCGACCCGTCCACCCGCAGCACGCCGATCCCTCCCGCGCCGATCACTGACGGTCCGGTCAGCGCCTGGAATCCGAAGGTGATGACGGTCGGCGGCACGGCCACCGCCACTGGCGTGTTGATGGTGCTGTTGCTCGCCACCGCCACGATCGGCTGGGTCATGGCACCGAGCAGTTCCGCCAACGCCAGCGGTGCGCTCGGTCTGGCCATCGGTGGTGTCGTCGTCGGCCTCATCTGCGCAATCGTGCTGCGCTTCAAGCCCACGCTGGCGCCGGTGCTCGCCCCGATCTACGCCCTGGCCGAAGGG
>CAIXHI010000262.1 GCA_903919215.1 uncultured Acidimicrobiaceae bacterium | reverse complement strand
GCTCACGGCAATCCGCGCGTTGCGCGACGCCGGCGTGAACGTGGCGGCGGGTGCGGACAATCTGCAAGACCCGTTCAACCCGGTCGGACGCGGCGACTGCTTGGAGACCGCCGCGCTGATGGTGATGGCCGGTCATCAGCTGCCCGCACAGGCCTACGACAGCGTCAGTGCCGCCGTGCGCACGCTGATGGGGCTTCCCGCCGCAGAAGTGTCGCCTGGCGCCACAGCTGATCTGGTGTTGATTCCAGCCACCACAGTGCGCGAGGCGATCGCCTTCGGACCAGCGGGGCGCACCGTCGTGCGTGGTGGCCGCCGCGTCAGCGGTTGACAGGAAACAGAGCGTTCACACCCAGGCGCGCTCAGCGGGCATTGTGCTGTCGTACGCTCACCCCCTGATGGTGACCGCCCACACCCCCAACTCCGCTGCCGGCCAACTGGCTGGCCGACGGGTGATCGTCACCGGAGCGGCGCGCGGTATCGGCGCGGCGATTGCTGCAACCTTCGCTGAGCACGGTGCCCACCTCGCGCTGCTCGACCTCGATGGCGACGCCTGTGCCCGCACGGCGGCCCCCCTCGGCGCTGCCTCGTTCGCCGTCGACCTCGCCGATCCGGTCAGCGCCACGTCGGTCACGACCGACGCGATCACTTCCCTTGGCGGCGTCGATGTGTTGGTCAACAACGCCGGCATCCTGCTGTTCGCACCGCTGCTGGACATCACGGTCGCGGACTGGGACCGCACCTTCGACGTCAACGTCCGCTCGATGCTCCTCACCACCCAGGTGGTGGCCAAGGCGATGATCGCCGCCGGTACCGGCGGCTCGATCGTCAACATGGCCAGCATGGGAGGCAAGGTCGGGTCACCGACTCAGGCCCACTACGCCGCATCGAAGGCGGCCGTGATCAGCCTCACCCGCGTCTCGGCGATGGAGCTCGGCCCGCACGGCATCCGCGTCAACTGCATCTGCCCCGGCTACGTCCTCACGGAAATGGGCGCGGCCACGCGCACCGACGACATGGTGGCCAAGTGGTCGTCGCTGTCGCCGCTGGGGCGTTGCGCGCAACCCGAAGACGTGGCCGACATGGCGCTGTTTCTGGCGTCTGAGCAGGGTCGCTACTGCACCGGTCAGGCGATGAACGTCAGCGGTGGAATGGTGATGCACTGATGGAGCCGTCAACACAGTCCGCAACGGTCACACCCACTATGGTGACCCGGATGAATGACTCCGTGTCCGCCCCGGCGCTGAGTTTCAACGGGGTCTCGATGGTGTACCCCGATGGAACCCACGCCCTGAGCGAAACCACCTTCGACGTACGCCCTGGCGAGTTCGTCACGGTTGTCGGCCCATCTGGCTGCGGGAAGAGCACGCTGCTCAAGATCGCCTCCGGCCTCAACGCCCCCACCACCGGCTCGGTCACCGTCGATCGCAAGAAGGTCGGGTACGTCTTCCAGGACGCCACCCTGCTGCAGTGGCGCAACGTACAGCACAACGTGGAACTGCTGGCCGAACTCGCAGGTGTGCCCAAAGCCGAGCGTGCCCAGCGAGCCACCGACGCGATCAACATGGTGGGCCTCGCCGGTTTCGAGCGCAAGTACCCCAAGCAACTGTCCGGCGGTATGAAGATGCGCGCCTCGCTGGCACGCACACTGGTGCTCGGCCCCAGCATGTTCCTGTTCGACGAACCCTTCGGTGCGGTCGACGAGATCACCCGCGAACGGCTCAACGACGAGGTCATCAGCCTGTTCGAACGTCAGCGGTTCGCGGCGCTGTTCATCACTCACAGCATCAGCGAAGCCGTGTTCCTGTCCACCAAGGTGATGGTCATGAGCGCCCGCCCCGGTCGCATCGTCGCCTCGTTCGACATCCCGTTCAGCTATCCCCGCGTCCCCGATCTGCGCTTCGAACCCGAGTTCGCCCGCATCTCCGGCGAGATCTCCCACGCACTGCGGGGTGCACACGCATGAGCGATCTGCACAACCCGTTCATCGTTCCGGGCGAAGACGCCGGCGATGTCGAGCACCACATCCTCGATGCGGCGCCACCCACGCCGCGTTCGAAGTTCCAGTGGAGCACGGTCATCGGCCCGTTCATCACCTTCGTGCTGTTCCTGGTGTTCTGGCAGTACATGCACGAATCGGGGATGCGCACGCTCTTCGACAAACCAGGTTTCATGTTGCCTTCGCCGGTGACTGTGGTCGACCAGGCGTTCCTCACAGCAAAGGCACGGGGCAAGCTGATCGACGGATTGGGCTGGACTGCGCTCGTCGCCAGCATCGGTCTCGGTATCACCATCGTGCTGGGTATGACCTTGGCGATGATCATGGCTCGGGCGAAGTGGGCTGAACACGCCGTGTACCCGTACCTCGTGGCACTCCAGGCCACACCCGTGCTGGCGATCGTGCCGGTCATTGCGGCCGTCTTCCCCAATGGCGTCGGGCCCCGCCTGTTCGTCTGCGTGATGATCTCCATCTTCCCGGTGGCCAGCAACACGTTGTTCGGTCTGCTCTCGGCCGACAAGGGACAGCACGACCTGTTCACCCTGTCGGGCGCATCCCGCTTCACCCGATTGCGCAAACTGCAGTTACCTGCGGCGATGCCAGCGATCTTCACCGGCTTCCGCATCTCGGCAGGTCTGTCGGTGATCGGCGCGGTCGTCGGCGAGCAGTTCTTCCGCTCCGGCGGTATGCCCGGTATCGGCATCGTCATCGAGGAGTACCGCCAAAAGATCCGCTTCCCGCAGATCTACGGCGGCCTCGTGCTCGTCGCTGCGCTCGGCATCGCCGTGTTCTTGTTCTTCGGTTGGCTCACCAAGGTCGTCGTCGGCCATTGGCACGAGTCCACCCGCTGAGCACACAGTTCCCATCCACCCAGAGATTGCCAACAATCTCTCAATCAGCGTGAACACACCACACCAAGGAGCCACCACAATGCAACACCGTCGCAGCAAGCAGATGCTGCTTGTTCCCGTCCTTGCCGCCCTCGTTCTTGCCGCCTGCGGCGACGACAAGAAGTCGGACTCCTCGTCCGGCGGAGTGGGCGTCCTGGCCAAGATTTGCCCGGAGACCGTCACCATCCAGACCGACTGGATGCCGGAGGCCGAGCACGGCTTCCTGTACCAGATGGT
>CAIXHI010000261.1 GCA_903919215.1 uncultured Acidimicrobiaceae bacterium | reverse complement strand
GCCGAGTGGGCACGGCGCCATGGTGCACCGTTCACGCTGGAGTTGACGGGCTCGGCCGGTGGTACGTATGTGCACGAGCCCGACGCATCGGGTGCCGAGCGACTTCAGCTTGACGCTGTTCAGTTCTGTCGCACGTTGGCGGGTCGCGCTCCTGCCACGGGCCTGCTGGCCACCGTCGTACCGTTCTGAACCGGCTCCCGGCCGCCGCCGGTACTGGTTTCCTAGCGGCGGTGCGAGCGGTGACTGGCCGCTGACGCGAGCACTCCCGGGCCCGAACCGCTGGTGCGGTCGAACCCGGGAGTTCGGGAGGTCACGTCAGACGGGCTTGGGAATCGCAGCCACGAAGGCGGACTGGGTGCCAGCGATGGCGCCCGTGGCAGTGTCGACCACGGTGACAGTCACCTTGTAGGTGACACGTACGCGCACACCGAAGACGGTGAACTTGCCGGTCGTCGGGGCGTTCTGCCAGTCGTAGAGAACGACCGACGGGGCGAGGTACTCGGCGACAGTGACGTTGGTGGTGACCACCTGACCGTTCGTGCACGGCTTTACGCCGTAGGTGACGCCGACGCTGGCCAGGCCGGTCTCGCCGACTTTCGGATCTGCTTTCACCGTGAGGCTGCTGATCGGCGAACACGCGACAGCGCCGCCCGTGGCCGGGACTCCGCCGCTAGCGATTTCCTTGGCGAAGCTGGTGGCGGGCAGCGCCGCGGCGAGCAGCGCCGTACCAAGCAGGGCGGCGGAGAAGACCCGACGGGAACGGGTGATGGTGGCCGTGTGAGGCATCGACACGTGGACTCCTTGTTGGATGTGCCGCGCCGATGTGGCGAGGACTGTGAACGACACGATGACCAGGACGGTGAGGTTTGGGACTCGCACAAAGATCATGAATCTGGGTACAGATGGCTCCGCGTCGCCGGAGGAACGGACAGTCTGAGAGGATGAACGCTCCGCGCAACAGCGAGTGACGGGGGAACTGACGTGAGCGAACCGGTGAACGACTGGGCGACGGACTACGACATCTTCGATCCGCAGTACGTCGCCGATCCGTTCTCGATCTGGGACGAACTGCGTACGGCGTGCCCGATGGCGCACACCGACCGGTGGGGTGGTTCGTGGTTGCCGACGCGTTACGACGATGTGTACGCGATCGCCCACGATGTTGTGAAGTTCCCATCGGGGAATGGCATCAGCGTGGTGCCATTGGTGGATGCGCCCGTGCCCGGTGCGCCGGCACCGACTCCGCTCCTCGCGGCCGGTATACCCCCGATCAGCGCCGACGCTCCGCTGCACACCTGGACGCGTCGGCTGGTGCTGCCCACCATGAGCCCGGCCCGTGTTGCCGAGTACGAGGTGTACACCCGTGCGCTGTGTCGTCGCCTGGTCGACGATGTGCTGGCCCGTGGCGAGGGCGATGCCGCAGCGGAGTACGCGCAGCAGATTCCGGTGCGGGTGATCGGCCACATCCTCGGCGTACCCGAGGAGATGTCCGACACGTTCACCGGTTGGGTGCGCGACATCCTGGAGTTCGCCAACGACGAGGAGCGCCGTCGCCGCGGGATCATGGGGATGGTCACCTACGTGCAGGGCGCGATCGCTGAACGCCAAGCCGAGCCGAAGGACGACTTCATCACCGAGTTGTTGCAGTCCGAGCACGACGGTGAGCCCACCAGCGTCGACGTGGTGATGGGGATGTGCGCGCTGTTGCTGATCGCCGGTATCGATACCACCTGGTCGTCGATCGGGTCGGCGATGTGGCATCTGGCGACGCACCCCGACGATCTGCGTCGACTAGTGAACGAACCCGAGCTGATGCCGACTGCCATCGAAGAGTTCCTGCGTGCGTACGCGCCGGTAACGATGGCGCGTCGTCTCGTGGTGGACACCGAGTACAACGGTTGTCCGATCAAGGCTGGTGAGCGGGTGCTGATGAACTTTCCCGGGGCCAACCGCGATCCCGAGGTGTTCCCCGACGCCGACAAGGTGATCCTCGATCGTGAGCACAACCGCCACCTGGCCTTCGGCTCCGGTATTCACCGTTGCGCTGGTTCGAACCTCGCTCGCATGGAACTGCGCGTCGCGGTCGAGGAGTGGATCACTCGCATCCCCGAGTTCTCGGTCACCGATCCGGCGCTGGTGACGTGGGCCGGCGGTCAGGTGCGCGGCCCGCGGTCCGTCCCCGTCCGCGTGCCATGACCCAAGTCGGCGTTCAGGCCTGACCTGTCCGTACCTCATCGCCAACTTGGGTGGGGTCAGGGGGTTTCGGCACGCACAAGTTCAGCAACTGGCGATTGCTGGAACGCGGCGAGCAAGCCCCGCACGGCGACCTTGCTGCCGCGGAGGCTGACGTCGCCGCGGGTGTGCGCCTCCGCCAACGACACATGCCCAAGGTAGGTGCGGTAGAGCGCGCTGAGTGTGCTGTGCATGGTGACGTCGACTTCGAACCGCGGGTCGGCCAGGCACAGCGAGGCCTCGCGCTCGACGACGATCCAGTACTGCTTGGGGTGGTCGGCGAACGTGACGTGCACAGTGAAGCGGGGCGTCGGCAGTTGCGCCGGATCGAGGCGCCGGTGCAGCCACCACAGCAGCAGGTCTGGGTCGAGTTCCTCGGGTTGCGGCTGTCCGAAGGTCCAGCGCGCACCCCACTGCGCCAGACCGAACACGATCGGTTGCAGATCGTTGCCGGCGGGCGTGAGGTGGTAGCTGCCGTCGTCGCGGTGTTCGATCACATCGGCCCTGACGAGTTGCTGCAGCCGCCTGCTCAGCAGCGCTCGCGATAGACCCGGATTGCCCTGGATCAGTTCGTTGAAGCGTGACGTTCCGGTCAGCAGGTCGCGGATGATGTGGATGGTCCAACGGTCACCCAGGATCTCGGCTGAACGGGAGATTGGGCAGTACTGGCCGTAGCTCTGCATCCAGCCACCTTGCCACAGTTCATTAATGGAACTGGACGAGAGCCCTCCGGACGTATTGGCTGTGCATTCGACAGCACACAACAGCGGAGGGGTCATGCACATCACCAAACAGGACATTCCGATCAGGATCGACGTACCGGGGGCGGTGGCCCGACAGGCGATCGACTTCGGAGACGCTTCGGCCTATGGGTCGTTGGCGGCGGAGTACTTCTCACTCGGCACCGGGACCGACATTGCACCGCTGTTGCACGGGTTGCACGACGATGCCTGCCACGCGCCGCACTGGGGGTACATGATCTCGGGCGCAGTGGTGCTGACGTACACCGACGGAGCGATCGAGACCTGCCGCGGCGGCGACCTGTTCTTCTGGCCGGCCGGCCACAGCGTGCGGGTGGAGGATGACGCCGAAGTCATCCTGTTCAGCCCGCAGGTCGAGCACGGCGCAGTGATGGATCACATGCTCGCCGTGATGGCCGGCTGAGGGGGAGCGGTCATGGAAGGCAACGAACAACTGGCCACGATCATCCCGATGCTCGCATCGGTCGGACGCGGCATCTCGATCGAGCAGCACGCGGGGCCGACACCGTGTGCGGCGTTCACCGTCGCCGGAGTACTGGAGCACATGGCGTCGTTGGCGTCGGGCTTCGCTCCGGCATTTCGCGGGGACCCGCCACCAGCGACCCCGGCCGCCGGCACCCTCGAGAACCGGTTTCAGCAGGCGCTGACCGACCTGCTCTCGGCGGTGATGAGCCCCGGAGCGATGGAGCGAGTCGTGGAGACACCGTTCGGCCCGATGCCGGGTGCGGTGTTCGCCCGTCTGGTCGCGTTCGACGGGCTGGTCCACGGGTGGGACCTCGCCTCGTCCACCGGACAGCCATGGGACCCGCCGGTCGAGCTCGTCCTCGAGGTGGACGCGTTCGCCCGCCAGGCGATCGGCCCGGAGCTGCGCGATGGCGACACCTTCGCAGCCGAGGCGGAGGCGCCGTCGGCAGCGACGCCCTTGCAGCGGCTGATCGCCTTCAGCGGGCGAACCGTCCG
>CAIXHI010000260.1 GCA_903919215.1 uncultured Acidimicrobiaceae bacterium | reverse complement strand
GACGAGATCGTCGGTGACGGCGAAGAGGCCACAGTGGGCAAGCGCGTCATCGTGCACTACGCCGGCGTGGCCTGGAGCACGGGTCGCGAGTTCGACGCCAGCTGGGACCGTGGGTCCACGTTCGACTTCCGTCTCGGCGCCCGTGAGGTCATCGAGGGCTGGGACCGCGGCGTCAAAGGGATGCGCGTCGGTGGCCGCCGTCGGCTCACCATTCCGGCTGAACTCGGTTACGGCAGTCGCGGCGCCGGTGGGGCGATCAAGGGTGGCGAGACGCTGGTCTTCGTCGTCGACCTGGTCGCCCTGCGCTGAGAGCGGGGTCCGCCGGACCTACGCGACGAAGCGCCGCACCGACACGATGCGGGTGGTGCTGATGGTACTGATGCGGACAACGTCGCCCGTGCGAGGCGCCTGGATCCACTGGGTGGAGTTGATCGCGATACCCACATGGGTGATCACACCGCTGCCCGGTGACGATTCGAGGAACACCAGATCGCCGGCACGGATGGCTTCAGCGGTCCACACGACCTTGGTACCGAGCAGTGCTTGTGCGCCGCTGTAGTGGGGGAGCCTGACGCCGATGGTGGCGTATGCGGCCATCGTCAAACCGGAGCAGTCCCACGCATCGGGCCCGGCGGCGTTGAAGCGATACGGCTTACCGAGTTGTGCCGAGGCGAAGGCGATGACCGAGTCGATCTTCGCATTTCCTGCGGAACTGACCGGGGCGTTGCTGGTGGTGGTGCCCGTGGCCGGCTCGGAGGCGACCGTCGGCAGGTGGCCGCCGGCGGGCACCACGAGACGCTTCCCGGGGACGATCACACTCTGACGTGTCATCGAGTTGGCGCTGAGTAGGTCGGCAAGCGGAACACCAAGTGTGGTGGCAATGCGAATCAGGAAGTCGCCAGGGCGCACGACGTAGTACTGCACGCCGGGGGCGGCGGTCGTCGTCGTCGTGGTGCTAGGAGCAGGGGTGGGGGCAGTGACGGCAGGCTTGGGCGTCGGCACCACTCCGCCAGCCGGGATCAGCAACCGCATCCCGGGACGAATGACGCTCCGTGCCGTCATCGAGTTCGCGCTCAGCAGCGCACTCAAGCTCACGTTGAGCCTTACGGCGATGCGGATCAGGCCGTCACCGGCAACCACGGTGTACGTCGCTGCGGTGCTCGACCCACCGGCCGGAGCAACTGCAGGCTTGGCCGTTGTTGATGTGCTTGGGGTCGACGTGCTCGGGGTGGTCGTGCTCGGGGTCGCCAGCGCGGCGCCTGCCGGTGCCGTGAGCCGCTGGCCGGTGACGATCACACTCGTCCGCTGCAAGCCATTGGCAGCCAGCAGTTGAGTGAGCGTGACATGCAACTTGGCGGCGATGCCGCTGAGCGAATCGCCCCTCAGCACGGTGTAGACCGCCGTCGACACCGGGGGAGGTGGCGTCGGGCTGGCTGCGCTGAGGGGGACGATCAGTCGCATACCGGGGTGGATGACGCTCGAGCGAACCAGGTGGTTGAGGCTCAGCAGGTCGGCCAGTGGGATGTGCAACTTGGCAGCGATCCCCGACAGGTAGTCGCCGGCGACGACGGT
>CAIXHI010000259.1 GCA_903919215.1 uncultured Acidimicrobiaceae bacterium | reverse complement strand
GACTCGCTGAAGACCAAGATCGAGAAGGTCGCCACGAAGATCTACGGCGCGGCGAACGTCACCTACTCGGCCGCCGCCAACACGCAGTTGGCCCGCTACGAGAGCAACGGCTTCGGCAACCTTCCGGTGTGCATCGCCAAGACCCACCTCAGCATCAGCGCCGATGCGTCGCTGAAGGGCGCCCCCACCGGTCACACGGTGAACGTCCGCGAGGTGCGCGCCAGCGTCGGTGCCGGCTTCGTGTACCCCATCTGCGGCGACATGACCACGATGCCCGGTCTTGGCTCCGCCCCAGCCGCCAGCATCATCGACTTCGACGACAACGGCGAGATCGTGGGCTTGTCGTGAGCATCACCCCGACCGGTGAGTTCGAGCGCACCCCCGGCGGTGCGGTGCTGATGGACGGCGTCCGCTTGCGCGGCGAAATCATCGCCGGCCTGGCCGCCACCATCGCCGCGGCGGGCTCCCCCGCCGTGTGCCTGGCCACCGTCCTCGTGGGCGACGACAAGCCCAGCCAGCTCTACGTCGCCAGCAAGCGCAAGTTGGCCGGTGAGGCAGGGATGACGTCGAAGCATGTCGGACTGCCCGCCACGGCAACGCAGGCTGAGGTGGAGGCGGCCGTCGCAGCACTCGTCGCCGATCCCGAGGTGCACGGCATCCTGTGTCAGCTTCCGCTTCCTGCCGGGTTGGATCCCGAGCCGGTGCTCGCACTGATCCCGCCGGAGAAGGATGTCGACGGCCTCACCGAACGCTCGATGGGCCGCCTGGTGCGCGGGCTGCCGGGTCACGTTGGCTGCACTCCCCTGGGTGTCATGCGCCTGCTCGAGCGCTACGGCGTCAGCACATCGGGCAAGCGCGCCACGGTCATCGGCCGCAGCACGCTCACCGGCCTGCCCCAGGTACTCCTGCTCGGTCGCAAGGGTGTCGACTGCACGGTCACCCTCGCCCACTCCCGCACGAGCAAGGAGGCCATGATCGAGGTCTGCCGCCAGGCCGACATCATCGTCGCCTGCGCCGGCCAAGCACGCATGATCACTGCCGCGCATGTGAAGCCGGGTGCTGCGGTCATCGATGTGGGCGTCTCGCGCACTGAGGCGGGCATCGTCGGCGATGTCGACTTCGACGCGGTGCAGGCCATCGCTGGAGCGATCACCCCAATGCCACGTGGCACGGGCCCGATGACCATCGCCTGCCTGCTGGAGAACACCTTGTCGGCCGCCCGTATGCAGGGCGCGTTCCCGGGCTGATATGAGCACCCTGCTGACCCTCGACGAGGTCGAACGGATCAGCGTTCGCATGCTCACCGCCTCGGGTGCATCAGCGCTGCAGGCCGTACCGACAGCGCGGAGTATCCGCGATGCCGAGGCCGAGGGCATCCGCTCGGTAGGCCTCTCCTACCTGCCCACGTACTGCGATCACCTTGTCTGCGGCAAGGTGATCGGCACTGCCGTTCCCACCGTCAGCGCACCTCGGCCCGCCATGGTGATGGTCGATGCCGGGTTCGGCTTCTGCCACCCGGCCTACGAGGCCGGTGAGGCTCCTCTCGTCGACGCCGCTCGCCAATGTGGTGTGGCCGTACTGGCGATCAGCCACTCGTATTCGGCGGGTGTGCTCGGTTGGTTCGTCGATCGATTGGCTCGCCAAGGGCTCGTCGCCTTGATGTTCGCCAACTCCTCCGCAACGATGGCACCGTTCGGCGGGAAGCTGCCGTTCTTCGGCACCAACCCCATTGCGTGGGCTGCACCGCGTCCCAACGGCCCACCAGTCGTTGCCGACCTGTCGTCCTCGGCTGTTGCGTGGGTCACCGTCAATGCCGCTGCCGAAGCGGGCGAGCCGATTCCACTTGGATGGGCGCTTGACGCCGACGGCAACCCCACCACAGATGCCCGTGCCGCATTGGCAGGAACCATGGCGCCGTCAGGCGGCCACAAGGGATCAGCGCTCGCTCTGCTCGTCGACGTCCTCGCCGGCGGCGTGACCGGCTCGAACTTCTCGCACGAGGCGTCCGGTTTCGGCGGCCGCGTTGGGGGCCCACCCGACGTCGGCCAGATCGTCATCGCGATCGACCCCGTCGCAACGGCCGGCCCGTCGTTCCTCGAACGCTTCGAGCAGGACTTTACGGCGATGGCTGCAGAGTCAGCGGTGCGGTTGCCAGGTGATCGCCGCCATGCCGATCGTGCGCATGCAAACCAGAGCGGTGTCGAGGTTCCGGATCAACTGATGGCCGTCCTCACCCAGTACGCCGAACACGGTGCCCCAGCATGAGCACCGTGCAATCGATCGAGCGTGCCTTCGCCGTGCTGAAGGCGCTGGCTGGCGGGCCCGCAGGCGTCACGCAAATCTCCGAACGTGTGTCGCTGCCCAAGAGCACTGTGTCGCGAATGCTCTCGACGCTCGAGGATCTTGGCGTGGTCGAGCAGATCTCGGCTGGCGGCGAGTACCGCATCGGCGCAGGAATGATCGAGCTAGCGGCAGCGGCGTCGCCAGGCAGATCGCTGATCTCGCTGGCCCGACCCCACCTCATCGAGCTCAACCGACTGTTGGGCGAAGCGGCGGGTATCTCCATGCCTGACGACACCGACATGTTCTACCTCGACCAACTCACGCCCGTCAGCGAACTGCAGGTGCGCGACTGGACGGGTACTCGCATCCCGATGCACGCCGTACCATCCGGTCACGTGGTCTTGGCCCACGACGATGCGCTGCTTTCCCGCGTCGCTGCGCTGCCGATGCAACAGTTCACGTCGCACACCATCAGCTCGGCGACTGCGCTGCGCAAGCGAATCGCCGAGGTGCGCCGGCTCGGCTATGCCTGGGCGCTTGAGGAGTTCTCCGACGGTATGAACTCCATCGCCGTCGCCCTCTGCACGCCGAACGGCAAGGTGGTCGCCGCCATGCATGTGTACGGACCCGCTTCACGGTTCCCCGGCACGCGAGACTCCGAGGAGATCGGCGAGCTGCTCATGGCCACCGCTGCGAAGATCACGCTCGACTGAGCACTGGAGACAGCACGTGGAACGGTACGACTACATCATCGTCGGCGGGGGCTCTGCCGGTTCGGCGTTGGCCAACCGACTCAGCGCTGATCCCGCCAACAACGTGCTGGTGCTGGAGGCCGGTCGCCCCGACTACAAGTGGGATGTCTTCATCCACATGCCGGCGGCGCTGATGTTCCCCATCGGCAGCAAGTTCTACGACTGGAAATACGAGAGCGAACCCGAGCCGTTCATGAACGGACGCAAGGTGTACCACGCACGCGGCAAGGTGCTGGGCGGCAGCAGCAGCATCAACGGCATGATCTTCCAGCGTGGCAACCCACTCGACTACGAGCGCTGGGCCGCCGACAAGGGGATGGAGACATGGGACTACGCCCACTGCCTGCCGTACTTCAAGAAGATGGAGACCTGCCTTGCTGGCGGCGATGAATGGCGCGGTGCCAGTGGGCCACTCGTGCTCGAGCGCGGCCCGTCCGACAACCCACTGATCGACGCGTTCTTCGAGGCGACCCAGCAAGCCGGCTACCCGCGAACGACTGACGTCAACGGGTTCCAACAAGAGGGCTTCGCGCGCTTCGACCGCAACATTCACCGCGGCCGTCGCCTGTCTGCAGCGCGTGCCTATCTGCACCCCGTGATGAAGCGCTCCAACCTGACGGTCACCACACGCGCACTGGTGCACAAGGTGCTGTTCGAGGGCAAACAAGCCACCGGCGTGCAGTACGAGGTGCGCGGCAAGATCCGCACCGCTCATGCCCGCGAGGTGGTGCTGTGCGGTGGTGCGTTCAACACACCGCAACTGCTGCAGTTGTCGGGTATCGGCAACGCAGCCGAACTCAGCGCGCTGGGCATCCCGGTGGTGCACGATCTCCCCGCGGTCGGAATGCACCTGCAGGATCACCTCGAGGTCTATGTGCAGCACGCCTGCAGCCAGCCGGTGTCGTTGCAGCCAAACCTGCAGTTCTGGCGACGCCCGTTCATCGGCCTGCAATGGCTGTTCCGCAAGGGTCCAGGGGCCAGTAACCATTTCGAGTCGGGCGGCTTTGCCCGTTCGAACGACGATGTCGCGTACCCGAACCTGATGTTCCACTTCCTGCCCATCGCCGTTCGCTACGACGGCTCGGCGCCCGCGGGTGGCCACGGCTACCAGGTACACGTCGGCCCGATGTACAGCGACGCCCGCGGCTCGGTGAAGATCGTCAGCACCGACCCGAAGGTGAAGCCCGCGCTGCGCTTCAACTACCTCTCCACCGAACAGGATCAGCGCGAGTGGGTGGAAGCCATCCGAGTGTCCCGCAACATCCTGCGCCAGGAAGCCATGGCCCAGTACAACGGTGGCGAGATCTCACCAGGGCCCGAGGTCGCGACCGACGAGCAGATCCTCGACTGGGTGCGCAAGGACGGCGAGACCGCGCTACACCCGTCGTGCACCGCCCGCATGGGCGCCGAGGACGACAACAGCGTGGTCGATCCGCTGACGATGAAGGTGTGGGGTGTGGACGGCGTGCGCGTGTGCGACGCGTCGGCGATGCGCTACGTCACCAACGGCAACATCTACGCCCCGGTGATGATGATGGCCGAGAAGGCCGCCGACCTGATCCTGGGCAACACTCCCCTGGCGCCCGAGCCGACGCCCTTCTTCCGCGCGAAGTAGCAATCGGGCGCGTCAACGACCGGGGAAACCTTGTCACACCCCCTGCGTACTGTTGTTCGTATGGACACCCGGGTACTGCCCACCGCCGAGGAACTGGCCGAGTTGCCGGTGGCCGACCTGCGTGCAGCATTGGCCCAGGTCGAGCGGGTACGTCGGCAGGCGGAGGCGTTGTTGGCCGAGGCCACGCACGTGGTGGCGCAGCGGCATTTGCACCGTGCCGATGGGCATCGGCGGGTCACGGCGTGGGGCCGGGCCGAGTTCAACTGGTCGGCTGTCGAGGCGCTGCGCATCAGCCGCAACGGGGCAGCCATGGCGGCCATGCCACTGCTTCGTGAGGCGGCGCACGAGGGCACGATCGGTGTGGCGCAGTTGTCCGAGTTCGGGCGAGTGTTCGCCAACCCGCG
>CAIXHI010000258.1 GCA_903919215.1 uncultured Acidimicrobiaceae bacterium | reverse complement strand
GTCGACAACGCCGGTTCGGGCTACGTCCTCATCTATCCGGCGGGTGAAGCGCCGCCGCTGGCCTCGACGGCGAACTGCAACGTCGCTGGTTGCATCGTGGCGAACATGGCGCACGTCAAGCTGGGCACGGTCGCTGGCTCAGAGGGCAAAGTTCGCGTCAAGAGAAGTTCGGGGATAAATGCCGACTTCGTCGTCGATGTCCTTGGCGTGTACCTACCCGTCGACCCGACGGTTGCCGCCGGTGCCGTGGGCGGCGGCCGGTTCGTGCCCCTCCCCAGCGCCCAGCGCGTGTATGAGACTCGGCCCGACTACGGCGGCTCGGGTGCGTTCGGCGCCGGAGAGACCCGTGTGGTGGCGCTGCGCAGCTCCAACGGAACGGGTTCGGCCGTCATCCCGGTCGACGCGCTCGCGGTCGTGGTGTCGGTCGCCGCCATCGATGGCTCCGCCGGTTACTGGACCGTGTTCGGTTCGAGTCAGAGCGTTCATCCGGATGCGAGCACGCTGAACCTCGACAGCACCGGCGCCTCCACACGGGCAGCGCAGGCGATCGTCCGGATCGACAGCGATCCATCGGTCAAGGTGTTCTCCCAGACGGGCGGGCACTTCATCCTCGATGTCGTCGGTTACTTCACCGGCGCCACTGCCGCCGTTTCCACTGATGGTCTGTTCGTGCCTGGCGCACCCCAGCGTCGCCTCGACACGCGCAATACGCAAACACTCGCCCCGTGGAACGGCAGCACGTATGAGTTCACGGTAAATGCGCCACCCTCCGCCAGCGTCGCTGCGGCGGTAGTGAACCTCACGGCCACCTCGCCATGGGACTACGGCTACCTCACTGCCTACGCCGCTGGCACGGCCAGGCCGGCCACATCCAATCTCAACATCTCTGCGTGGCCGCAGACGATCGCCAACCACGCCATCGTGCCGGTGAGCACACGCGGGGTGACGCTGTACACCTTTGCCGGCGCGCACATCATCGCCGATGTGGAGGGGTGGTACCTGGGGACGCCCGCCGTAGCGACGCTGGCCAAGACCGCAAACCCGTCGCCGGCCGAGGTCAATGCCGGCTGGGTGTGGGTGCCGCAGATGAACGTCTCGTTGCCGGTACGGGTCGGCGCCGATCCACAGGTCCTCGCCAACGACGGCATTGCCGCAAGCTGGACCTGGAAAGCCTCGGTGTCGGGAACCGCGCATTCGATGATCTTTGGTCACCGAACCTCGCACGGAGGACCGTTCCGCTTTATCAACTCACTCGCTGTCGGCGACGTGTTCTTCGTGCAGAACGTCGCTGGTGAATGGTTCCGTTACCGGGTCATGCAGGCCGCAGTCGTGAGGCCCACGTTCTCGTTGCTCGAGAAAATATCGGCCTTCTTGCCGACCGGCACGATGCAGCTCATCGCGTGCTCGCAGGCCAACGGCGCACCCGGCGGTGTCGCCTATCGCTACGTCGTCACGGCGCGCATGATCGGTGTCGGTCAGACGCCAGGGTGAGAATGGCCACCAGGTCAGCGGCCGAGCACCAGCGTCAGCAGACCGAGGAAGACCACCAACGCGGCGGTGAGCCGCCGCCGGTGGTCACCTTCGCCCAGTAGCTTCCAACCCGCCAGCGCGGCCAGCACGACGCTGGACTCGCGCAGCGCGGTGACGTAGCCGACGGGAGCATGGCGCACCGCCACCAGCACCATGCCGTAAGTGACCAACGAGGCGAGGCCGGTGATCGATGATCGGCGCCAGTCCGCGCGCAGTGTCTGCACCATCTCGCGCTTGCGGCCGGTGGCAAGGGCGAAGATCGTGTTGCTCGTCATCGTGCCCATCGACGACGCAAAGATGTAGGCCACGCTGTCGGTGACGCGCGCGCCCTTCGCATCGGATGTCGTATAGAGGCCGATCGCGCACGCGAGCAGCAATGCGGTCGCCAGGTGGACGCCGGTTGCGCCGTAGGCGAGCAGGGCCAGACCGCAGACGACGATGCAGATGCCGACGATCTCCCAGACGGTGAGGTGGTCGCTGAGAAAGACCACACCGCAGACTGCGGCGATGGCGGCGCCGCCACCGCGGGCGTTCGGGTAGCTCACGGAGAAGTCGCCCACCGTGTACGCGCGAGCAAGCAACCACACGTAGGGCAGATGGATGCAGCCGCTGACGCCCGCCCACATGTAGCCCTGCCACGGCATACCCCAGATCAACTCGTACCCGATCATCAGTGGCAGCGAAATCATCGCGCCCATGAAGAACTGGGCCCACAACACCATGTAGATGTCGCCCTTGGAGCGTTTGGCGACCAGGTTCCACGAGGCGTGCAGCACCGCTGCGCCGAGCGCGAGAAGGGTGGCGAGCAGCACGCAGGGAGCGTAGAGGAAAGGTCGACTTCATCGTCTGCCGTTAGCCTCGGTGCCGATGGATCGGCCGATCGGGATGTTCGACAGCGGTTTCGGGGGGCTCACC